>NZ_FRAJ01000006.1 GCF_900142285.1 Caminicella sporogenes DSM 14501
GTATTAGCACACCTTTCGATGTGTTATCCCCCTGCACAGGGCAGGTTGCCCACGCGTTACTCACCCGTCCGCCGCTAAGCTTTAATCTTTTCAGCTAAGCTGTAAAGATTAAAGCTCCGCTCGACTTGCATGTGTTAGGCACGCCGCCAGCGTTCATCCTGAGCCAGGATCAAACTCTCAAAATAAAACTGACCCTTCGCTTTAGGCTTCAGCAAATCTTTTTAATCTTTTACTGTTACCTGCTTTTTTCCTTACACTGTTTAGTTTTCAATGTCCAACTTTTTCTTGTCGTCTGCTGTCGACCTTTAATACTTTATCATATATTCTCTGTTTTGTCAAGAACATTTTTTGACCTTTTTGCCACTTCTTCAACAAATGAGACAATAGTATATTAACACTTTATATAAATAATGTCAAATGGTAATTTGTTGAAATTTTTATTTAATGATACCTTTTTCTTTTATATATTTTTTCAGTCTATTTAAATCTTCTAAATATGTACCTCTTAAACTTCTATTGTATATAACTGCAGCAGGATGATATAATGGAAAAATAATTCTATTACTTATATTATAGACCTGTCCATGAAGATTACTTATCTTAGCATCAAAATCATTTAATAATGTTTTTAAAGGTACATTTCCAAGAGTAACAATTAATTTTGGTTTTATAATCTCTAATTCCTTAAATAAATATTTGGAATATTTATCAATTTCTCTCTTGTTAGGTGCTCTATTAATTTTTCGTCCTGTTTTTTTATTTATTCTATAAGGTCTTATTTTTACAACATTAGTTATATATATATCATCTCTACTTATTTCAACTATTTCAAGAAATTCATCTAAATTTTTGCCTGCTTGTCCTACAAAAGGTTTTCTCATTTCTATCTCTTTCGCTCCAGGTGCTTCTCCAATTAAAACTATTTTAGCATCCAATCTACCTTCACCAAAAACTATTGGTTCTTCACTTTCTTTTAAACATTCATTTTTTAAATTTTCATATTCTACTTCTTTTTGCATTATTCTTACCACCAACTCTTTAAAAATAATTCTGCTAGCCATATAACCAGCAGATAAAAATTTTTTATATTTTCTTTTTATTTTATCATATAAATCATTTTTTAGTCATCATTTTTTAATCTATTCTTCTATACAAATCTTTATTTAAGATATAATTATATTTATCTGCATGTTTTAATTCATCTGTTAAAATTTCAAAAACCATATCTCTATAATATCTTCCTGGTAACCCAGCTCTTATATTTCTATACTTTTCCATTGCTTTTAATTCTCCAAATAAAGCTCTTTTTATTCCATCGATATATGAATTAGGCTTTTCAAACTCTATTTCTTCATCAATTTTAATATCCATACCTGTAAAATCCTTATATATTTGCCTAAACATTTTATTATGTTTTCTTTCATCATTTCTAATAGTTCTTATTATTTCTTTTTCTTCTTTTGTTGGTGCTTTAGTTATAAGATAATCATAAAACAATTCGTCCTTTTTTTCCCCTAAAACTGCATCTTTAACTAATTTCAATGCTTCTCTAAAAGAATAATAAAATTTTCTCATATTATTTTGATACCCATAATGAACCTGCCACATGGTTGGCATCATATAATCTCGATAATACATTCTCATACCTCCATATTATAATTTATACCTCATAAATATAATATGGTTTATACTTATAATGGGTTACTTTTTTAAATAGACAAAAAACTTTTTCGTATTATTAATTTTTAACCTTGTTTTAAACTAATAATTAATATATTATAATCAATAATATATATTTTCTTACATAAATTATCTTTTTTGATTTAATAATGTAACTTTATTTTTTTAATAAAATCATTTTTAATGGAGGTATTTTTATGAAAAGAGTTCTTTCCGGTGTACAACCTACTTCGGAAATCCATTTAGGTAACTATATAGGTGCTATAAAAAGATTTGTTGAACTACAAAATGAAATGGACTGCTTCTTCTGCGTAGTTGACATGCATTCTATTACTATACCTCAAGACCCTAAAAATCTTTATGAAAATTCTCTAAAGCTTGCAGCTCTTTACATGGCAGTTGGTATAGACCCTAGTAAAGCAACTATATTCCTCCAATCTCAAGTTCCTGCTCACGCTGAATTAGCTTGGTACTTGCAGTGTAATACATATATAGGTGAACTAAATAGAATGACTCAATTTAAAGATAAAAGTCAAGGAAAAGAAGTTGTTACTACTGGTTTATATACTTATCCAGTCCTAATGGCAGCAGATATTCTCCTTTACGATACACATTATGTTCCAGTTGGAGAAGACCAAAAACAACATCTTGAATTATGTCGTGACATTGCTATTAGATTTAATAAAAAATTTGGAGAAACATTTATAATACCAGAACCTCTTATTGCAAAATTTGGTGCTCGAATAATGTCATTAGATGACCCAACTAAAAAAATGAGCAAAAGTAATGAAAATAAATATAGTAAAATAAATTTACTTGATTCTCCTTCAAAAATTAAGAAAAGTATTATGAAAGCTGTAACTGACAGTGAAAGTGAAATAAGATACGATGTAAAAAATAAACCAGGTGTAAGTAATCTTATGACTATCTATAGTGTCTTAACAAAAACTTCTTTAGAAGATATTGAAAAAAGATATGAAGGTCAAGGATATGGTACATTCAAAAAAGATTTGGTTGAAATTGTAATATCAAGTTTAGAACCTATACAAAAAAAATATAAAGAAATAATAGAATCTGGAGAAGTAGAAAAAGTTTTAAAAGAAGGTGCTGAAAAAGCCAAAGAAGTTTCACATAAAATCTTAACTGATGTAAAGAAAAAAATGGGGTTTGTTATATTTTAAAAACAAAACAGCTGACAACCTTTTTTTTAAAAAGTTGTCAGCTATTTACAATTCTTTTAACTTTTCATATTCTTTTCTAAGCTTCTTTATTATTTTTTTCTCCATCCTTGAAACAGTCATCTGAGAAACTCCTAAATCTAAAGCAACTTCTATTTGAGTCTTATTCTTAAAAAATCTGTCTTTTATTATTTTAATTTCAACTTTATTAAGTTTACTCATACACTGCTTTAGAAAGTCTTTATTTTCTATATCATCAAAATATTTATCATCTTCACCTACTATATCCATCAGTTGAATGTCTTTATCATCACCATTTTTATCATAACTTACATCTAATGACTTAGGTGTATAAACATGACTTGCCTCCATAGCTTCAAGAACTTCTTCTTCCGTAACCGATAAATAGTCAGCTATATCCTTTATTTTCGGAACTCTTTGAAGTTCTTGCTGAAGCTTAGCTTTTGCTAAATTTACTTTTTTAGATAACTCTTGAATTCTTCTTGGAACTTTTATAGACCAACCCTTATCCCTAAAATATTTCTTTATTTCGCCTATAATAGTAGGTGTAGCAAAACTAGAAAATTCAAAGCCTTTGTCTATATCAAATCTTTCTATAGCAAAAATGAGTCCTAATGAAGCAACTTGGTATATATCATCATATTCTACTCCTTTATTTATATATCTTTTAGAAAGAATCTCAGGTATATATAAAAATCTTTTTACCAATTCATTTCTAATATTAATATCCTTAGTTTCTTTAAATATTTTAAATAGCTCCTTGTGGTCTAAATCTTTTAGGGATTCTATACTATAACTATATTCTACAGTTGAATTGACAACACTTTTCACTCTTATCATCCCCTTATGCCATATTTAATCATTTAAGTATTTTATCATTTTTACATTTGTTCCTTCACCTGGGGAAGATATAACCTCGACTTCATCCATTAAAGATTCAATTATAAATAATCCTAGACCACTTTCCTTTGGATTTGAAAAATCTGGTTCAGGACACTTTTCTATTTCAAAACCTTTACCCTCATCAAATATTTCTATAACAAATTTATCCTCATAAATTGTAAAGTTAATATTAAAATTACTATCCCCATTCCTACCATGTAAAACTGCATTATTGCAGGCTTCACCTACTGCAAGTCTTATATCTTCTATATCTTCAATATTAAATCCCATACTATTTGCTATTGCAGAAGACGTTAGTCTTGCTATACTTACATATTCAGGTTTACTGGGTAAAGATAGAGAAATACTTTCTTTCATTAACCGACTCACCTCTTTTAGACTGTTTATAGACATTAGCAATAATCCACCTTCCTAATACTTATTATTCCATAATAAATATCTTATCTAATCCTGTTATTTTAAATAATTTAGATATATTTGACTTTGGATTGGCTATTATAATATTTTTTTCATTATTTTTTAACCTCTTAAGAATACCTATTAAAACTCCTAAACCTGTACTGTCAATATAATCTAACTTTTCACAGTCAAGTACAATATCTGTTTCTTCTTTTAAAATCAGTTCATTCAAAGTTTCTTTTAAAATATTTGAAGTATAAATATCTACTTCTCCTGTCAATTCAACATTCCATACCTTTTTTTCATCATTAAAACTCTTTTTAATATCTAAAGCCACAAAAAACCCTCCTTGAAAACCATTTGAAATATACCCAAATATTTTAATACTCAAACATCTTTTTATTTTTCTATTTTAAAATATAATATCACATATTTTCTATTTTATAAATAAAATAATATTTCTAAACTCTCCAAATAACAATAAAAGTGAGAAAAATTCTCACTTTTACTGTTCATCTATTTCTTCAGTTATTTTTGCTATTGAAGCTATATTATTATTTTCATCGACTTTCATTAATGTTACTCCCATTGTAGTCCTACTCAATCGTGAAATTCCTTTAACTTCAAGTCTTATAACTATTCCCGAAGTATTTATAAGCATAATATCATCATTTTCATTAACAACCTTAGCTCCTACAAGTTTGCCAGTTTTTTCGTTAATATTATACGTCTTTATACCTTTTCCACCTCTTGACTGAACTCTATATTCTTCTAAAGGTGTTCTCTTTCCAAATCCTTTTTCACTCACTACTAATAAATCATTTCCTTCATCTACTAAACTCATATCAACTACGTAATCATCATCTTTTAAATTTATTCCTTTAACCCCCATAGCTGTTCTACCCATATTTCTCACATCTTCTTCACTAAATCTTATCGCCATAGCATGAGCTGTAACTAAAATGAGTTCTTTATTCCCATCTGTAGCTTTAACACTTATAAGTTCATCTTCTTCTTTTAAGCTAATAGCTATAAGACCTGTCTTCCTAGATGTATCAAATTGAGATAATTCGCATTTTTTAATCATACCTTTTTTAGTTACCATAACTAAATAACCTTTTTTAGAAAATTTCTTTATAGGTATAACAGCTGTTATCTTTTCACCCGGTTCTAAATAAAGAAGATTTACTATATTAGTTCCTTTTGCTTGTCTTTTAGCTTCAGGTATTTCATAAGCTTTTAATCTATATACTTTACCATAGTTTGTAAAGAATAATATATAGTTGTGAGTTGATGTTGCAAAAATATGTTTAACAAAATCTTCTTCCCTTGTTGAAAGACCAGCTATACCTTTTCCACCTCTTTTTTGACTTCTATAAGTATCTGCTGGAACTCTTTTTATATATCCAAAATGAGTTAATGTTATAACTACTTCTTCTTCAGCAATAAGGTCCTCTATATCTATTTCATCTTCTTTTATTGAAATCATTGTTCTTCTTTCATCTTTGTATTTTTCTCTTATTTCTATTAATTCTTCTTTTATTATATTTAATAAAAGTCTCTCATTAGCCAATATTTCTTTAAATCTACTTATTCTTTTTATAAGTTCTTCATATTCTGAATCAATTTTTTCTCTTTCCAATCCTGTAAGCTTTTGAAGCCTCATATCTAATATAGCTCCAGCTTGAACTTCAGTAAGATTAAAGTTTTCCATTAAACCTTTTTTAGCTTCACCTACATTTTTAGAACTTCTTATTAATTTTATTATTGCATCTATGTTATCTAAAGCTATCCTTAAACCTTCTAATATATGAGCTCTATCTTCAGCTTTTTTAAGTTCATATTTAGTCCTTCTTGTTACTACTTCTTTTTGATGTTTTAAATAATATTTTAACATATCATATAAATTCAATAATTTAGGTTGTCCATCAACTAAAGCTATCATTATTATGCTAAAAGTAGTCTGAAGTTGTGAATGTTTATATAACTTATTGAGCACAACATTAGGATTAACATCTTTTTTAAGCTCTATTACTACTCTAATACCTCTTCTATCACTTTCATCTCTTAAATCTGTAATACCTTCAATTTTTTTATTTTTAACAAGTTCTGCAATTCCCTCAATTAATTTTGATTTATTTACTTGATAAGGTATTTCATTAACTATTATAGCTTGTTTTCCTTTACCTATATCTTCTATCTCCACTTTGGCTCTTACTGTAATCCTTCCTTTACCCTTCCTATAGGCTTCTTTTATACTATCTTTGCCCATTATTATTGCTCCAGTAGGAAAATCAGGTCCTTTTATAATACCAATTAAATCTTCAATATCTGTATCAGGGTCATCAATCATCTTAATAGCTGCATCAATAACTTCTTTTAAATTGTGAGGTGGTATTGAAGTTGACATTCCTACAGCAATACCGCTTGAACCATTAACTAAAAGATTTGGAAATTTACTTGGCAGTACAACTGGTTCTTTTAATGTTTCATCAAAGTTTGGAGCAAAATCTATAGTATCCTTATCTATATCTCTAAGCATTTCCACAGACAGCTTAGTAAGCCTTGCTTCAGTATATCTCATCGCCGCAGCACTATCTCCATCTATTGAACCAAAGTTTCCATGTCCATCAACAAGCATATATCTAGTTGAAAATTCTTGAGCAAGTCTTACCATTGCATCATAAACAGAACTATCTCCATGCGGATGGTATTTACCTAATACATCTCCGACTATACGAGCAGATTTTCTATAAGGTTTATCTGGAGATAAACCTAATTCGTTCATTGCATAAAGTATTCTTCTATGAACAGGTTTTAATCCATCTCTTACATCGGGAAGGGCTCTGCTAACTATTACGCTCATTGCATAATCTATATATGATTTTTTCATTTCATCGGAAATATCTATTTGTACTATTTTTTCTCTACTTCCTTCCATACAAACGCCCTCCTTATATATCTAAATTGCTTACATATTTTGCATTTTGCTGTATAAATTCTCTACGTGGAGCAACTTTATCACCCATAAGAGTTGTAAATATTTCATCAGCAGCTATGGCATCATCTATAGTTACTTGAAGTATAGTTCTAGTTTCTGGATTCATGGTTGTCTCCCAGAGCTGCTCTGGATTCATCTCTCCAAGACCTTTATATCTTTGTATTGATATACCATTTCTTCCTATTTTACTTAAAAGCTCTTCAAGTTCATTATCTGAATAAACGTAATATTCCGCCTTACCCTTTTTTATCTTATAAAGTGGAGGTTGAGCTATATATATATAACCCTTTTCTATTAAAGGTCTCATATATCTAAAGAAAAATGTCAAAAGTAATGTTCTAATATGGGCACCATCTACATCGGCATCTGTCATAATTACTATTTTATGGTATCTTAATTTGTTAATATCAAATTCTTCACCTATTCCGCATCCAAAAGCTGTAATCATAGCTCTTATTTCATTATAATTTAATATTTTTACAAAACTAGCTTTTTCTACATTCATTATTTTACCTCTAAGTGGTAAAATAGCTTGTATGTTTCTATCTCTACCCTGCTTAGCAGAACCACCAGCAGAATCACCCTCTACAAGAAATATTTCACTTTTAGCAGGGTCTCTTTCTGAACAATCAGCAAGTTTTCCAGGCAAAGTTAAATTATCAAGCGCTCCTTTTCTTCTCGTAAGCTCTCTAGCCCTTCTTGCAGCTTCTCTAGCTTTAGCAGCCTTTATACACTTTTCTATAATTATCTTTGCATCTGAAGGATTTTCTTCTAAAAATGCTTGAACAACTTCTGAAGTTATAGATTCTGTTATGCTTCTTACTTCACTATTACCAAGTTTCGTCTTAGTTTGTCCTTCAAATTGAGGCTCTGAAAGTTTAACTGAAACTATTGCAGTTATACCTTCTCTTATATCTTCTCCTTGAAGATTATCATCTTTTTCTTTTAAACAATTATTTTTTCTCGCATAATCATTAACTACTCTTGTTAAAGCACTTTTAAACCCACTTAAATGAGTACCACCTTCATGTGTATTTATATTATTAGCAAATGTAAATATATTTTCTGAATATCCATTTGTATATTGAAGTGCTAATTCTACGACTACTCCATCTTTTTCAGATTCAGTATATAAAATATTTTTATGAATAGGGTCTCTATTTTTATTCAAATGTTTTACAAATTCTTTAATCCCGCCTTCATAATAAAATACTACCTTTTTTTCTTTTCCTTCTCTTTTATCTTCTAAGTTAATTCTTATACCTTTATTTAGAAATGCAAGTTCCCTCAATCTATGTTCTAATACTTCAAATTTAAATTCAGTAGTTTCAAATATTTCGTCATCTGGTTTAAATGTACTCTTTGAACCAGTTTTATTCGTTTCACCAATCACCTTTAAATCAGTAACGGTCTTTCCTCTTTCATATCTCTGATAATATATCTTGCCATTTCTTTTAACTTCTACTTCAAACCAAACAGATAAAGCATTAACTACTGAAGCTCCTACACCATGTAAACCTCCTGATACCTTATATCCACCGCTTCCAAATTTACCACCTGCGTGAAGCACTGTATGAATAACTTCAACTGCTGGTTTTTGTAGTTTTGGATGAATATCTACTGGCATACCTCTTCCATCATCTTCAACTGTTACAGAACCATCCTCATTTATAATAACATTAATATTTTTACAATATCCCGCCAAAGCCTCATCTATACTATTATCTACTATTTCTTCAACTAAATGATGAAGCCCTTTAGAACTAGTCGAACCTATATACATGCCAGGTCTTTTTCTGACAGGCTCTAACCCCTCTAATACTTGAATCTGCTCAGCATTATACTGATTTGTAACTTTTTCAGTCATTCAATTCCCTCCTGACTTAACTTTCGTGTTGCAAACTACCTTTTCTTGACTTTTCCCTTTGATATTTCAAAAATAAAACCTTCCTGAACTAATGGTATCATTATCTCAGGTATTTCAGTTATGGTAATAAACGTTTGAACATTTTTAAGACTCTTCATTAGAAATTTTTGCCTATTTATATCTAGTTCAGACATTACATCATCTAATAAAAGTATTGGATATTCTCCTATTTCTGCCTTGCCTATCTCAAGTTCTGAAAGTTTCAAAGACAAAGCTACCGTTCTCTGCTGTCCTTGAGAACCAAAATTCCTTATATCTATATTGTTTACATATAATCCTAAATCATCTTTATGAGGACCCACTCCAGTAAAACCTCTATCTATATCTTTTTCTATATTCTTCTCTATTTTTTCTATAAAATTTTTATAAATTTCATTAAAACCATCTTTGTTTTTTATACCTATATTACTTAAATATTTTACCTCTAAATTTTCCTTACCATCCGTAATTTTTCTATGCATTAATCTACTCAATGAACTTATTCTATTGATAAACTCTCTTCTCTTTAATATAACTTCTGTTCCAAATTTAACCAATTCTTCGTTCCAAATGTCTATAGTATTTATAAGCTTTCTATCATATTTTATCTTCTTTAGTAAATTATTTCTCTGATATAAAACTCTATTATACGAAATTAAACTATGACAATATCTCTTATTTATCTGGCATATTTCTCTATCAACAAATTTTCTTCTTTCTGAAGGTCCTTCTTTTATCAATTTTAAATCTTCTGGAGAAAAAATAACTATATTTAAATTACCCAAAATATCTGAAAGCTTTATTAAACTGAGACTATTTACCTTTATTTCTTTTTTTCTATTTTTCCAAAATCTCATTTCAATAGAAATATCTCCATACCGTTTCTGACCTTCAATTTTTATGTAAGCCATATCTTTATCCATTTTTATAATATCTCTATCTTTATTTGTTCTAAATGACTTTCCAAAACCAGATAAATATATAGATTCTAAAATATTTGTCTTTCCTTGTGCATTATTACCTACAAAGATGTTCAATCTATCATTAAGCTTTATATCTAAATCATCATAATTTCTAAAATTTTTTAACCTTATTCTGCTTATAAACACATATAGCACCTCAGTTTCGATATAGTAACATTTTATTATATCAAATTTTATTTACTTTTCATATATTACTTTTATTTTATTACCATTAAATTCAATTACATCTCTATTCCTAATTTTTTTTCCTCTTTGCAAAATAACTTCTCCATTTACCTTGACCTTACCTTCTTTTATTAATATCTTGGCTTCTCCACCGGTATTAACTACATTACAGTATTTCAGTAGCTGATCTAATCTTATAAATTCTGTTTTTATAGAAATCTCTCTCATTTTTATAACCTCCTTATTTTTTTAACATGACAGAAGTCCTCTTTACTAGAAGAGGACTCCATAGAACTTTAAAATATTTGATATATTTTACTTAGAAAGTCTAACTGGCAGTACTAAATAAATATAATTTTCATTGTCAGCTGGCTTCATTATACAAGGGCTCACACTAGTAGTAAATTCTAAATTTATCTCTTCACTATCCATAACTTTTAAAGCTTCTAACAGATATTTTGAATTAAAACCTATATCTATATCTTCACCTTCAAGTTCGATAGCTACTTCTTCATTAACACTCCCTATCTCAACATTTGAACTTATATTCATAAAATCATCTCTTATTGAAAACTTAATCAAATTGTTCTTTCCTTCTTTTGCCAGTAGTGATGCTCTTTCTATACTATTTAATAATTCCTTAGTATTTACTCTAACTTTAGATTTATATTCTCTCGGTATTATTTGTTCATAATTTATAAATTCACCTTCTAATAAACGAGAAATTATTCTTGTTTCATCAATTTTAAACAATATATGTTTATCAGTAAAAGAAATATAAACATTACCATCAGATTCACTACCCAATATCCTGTTAATTTCATTTAAAGTTTTACTAGGAATAACTGCCTTATTTTGAATGTCTGTATCTATGAAAGCCCTTCTTAAAGCCAATCTATAGCCATCAATAGCGACCATAGATATATTATTATTTAATATTTCAATTAATGCTCCAGTAAGAATAGGTCTTGTTTCATCTTGAGATGTTGCAAAAATAGTCTGTCTTATCATATTTCTAAGTAAATCTTGATCTATTATACAAGTATTTTCCTCTTCTACATAAGGAAGCTCTGGAAATTCTAATGCAGGTTGTCCTACTAATTTAAAATCAGAATGTCCACACTTTATATATACATTATTATTGTCATCAATATCTATTTCTACATCAGAATCTGGTAGTTTTCTTACTATATCTCCAAATATTCTTGATGAAATAACTATCGAGCCTTCTCTAATTATTTTGGTATCTATTTCATGTTCTATACCTATATCTAAATCATTACCTACTAATTTTAGTTTGTCATTTTTTGCTTCTAATAGAATACCTTTTAATATAGGAAGTGTTGTTTTTGTTGATACAGCTTTTTGAACTATATTTACTGCTGTAGATAATTTTTTCTGAGAACAAATTATTTTCATTGTGGAAAACCTCCTTTGGTGAGGAATATATAAATAAGACAAAAAAATGTTAGTAATAGTAATAAGGCCTGTTTTTATGTGGATAAGTATCTAAAACAAAGAAAATTAAAGTTTTTCACATGTATAAAATACTGTTAATAAAAAATATATAAATATATGTTTTATCCACAAAAAATATGACAAAAAAATTTTAAAAGTTATTAACATGTTATTAAGTTTTACTCAACAAAAAGTTGTTGATTATTCTCCTTTTATTTCTTTAATTATTTTATCTATTTTATTTTTTAAATCACTGCTGGATTCTATATCTTGACTTATTTTATCGTAAGCGTGAATTACGGTTGTGTGATCTCGTCCACCGAAGTTTTCACCTATTTTTGGTAGAGAAAGGTCTGTAAGTTCTCTGCATAAGTACATAGCTATTTGCCTAGGGTAGGTTATACTTCTTGTTCTTCTTTTAGAATCTAAATCTTCTACTTTAATATTAAAATGTTGAGCAACTATATCTTTTATATATGAAATAGTGATTTGTTTAGGTTTTGAAGAAGAAATAATATCTTTTAAAGCTTCTTGAGCTAACTCTACAGAGATTTGTTTATTTGCCAAAGATGAATATGCAGAAATTCTTATTAAAGCACCTTCTAATTCTCTTATGTTTGATTTTATTTTTTTAGCTATAAAATGTAAAACTTCATTTGGAATGTCTATTTTTTCTAGTTCGGCTTTTTTTCTAAGTATGGCTATTCTAGTTTCAAAATCAGGAGGTTGTATATCTGTTATTAGACCCCATTCAAATCTAGACCTTAGTCTGTCTTCAAGTGTAGGAATTTCTTTAGGAGGTCTATCGCTTGAAATTATTAATTGTTTATTAGCTTCATAAAGGGCATTAAATGTGTGGAAAAATTCTTCTTGAGTTCTCTCTTTACCGGCTATGAATTGAATATCATCTATAAGCAGTACATCTACTGTTCTGTATTTATTTCTAAATTCTACATTTTTATCATCTTTAATGGAGTTTATAAGTTCATTTGTAAATTTTTCTGATGTAACATAAACTACTTTTGTATTAGGATTTTGGCCAAGTATATAATGACCTATAGCATGCATAAGGTGTGTTTTTCCAAGTCCTACGCCTCCGTATATAAATAGCGGATTATATGCTTTTGCAGGAGCTTCAGATACAGCTAGACAAGCTGCATGAGCAAATCTATTACTATTTCCTATAACAAATGTATCAAAAACATATTTAGGATTAAGATTTGGGGATTCAAAATAATTATTACTTTCTTTTATTTCATCTTTTTGAGCTAGTTTATTAAAATCTTCACTTCCCGGTACTACAAATTTTAATTTAAAATCTTTTGAAGTTACTTGCTTTACAGCATTTTCTATAAGTGTTAAATATCTAGTTTCTAAAATGCCCTTATTGAAGTCATTTGGTACTCCTAAAATAATTGTGTCACCTTTAATTAAAATAGGTTCTAATGATTTTAACCATGTGTTGTAGCTTACTTGAGTTAATTCAGTTTTTATGACATTTAAAGTCTTTTCCCAAATTTCTGGAAGGTTAATAGTCATTTTATTAGCCTCCTGTTTAAATAAAAAATATTTTTAATAAGTTATAAACAAAAAATCCACAAAAATTGTTAATAATCTATAATTATATAAAAAAAATGTAAAACTAAAAATATAAACAGAGTTTATAATAAAATTTGTGGAAAAATTTTTGAAGAAAAAAAATAATATAAAATATTAACAAAACAAACAGATGATAAAAAGTATTATTAACAAGTAAAATCAAAGTCAAATCAAGATATTTTTTTAAAATTAAAAGTTATACACAAGTTTATCCACAATTTGTGAATAATTCACATTATTAAATACAAAAATCCACTTATCAACAGGGTCTAATTAATAATATCAAATATATAAAGATTTTTCAATTAGAATAGAAAATTATCCACAATTTAAAAAATTGTTAATAAAAATTTCCACATGTAAATGAAATTATTTTTTTATTTTAATTATTAAGAGATTAAATTTATTAAGAATACAAAATTTGAAAACCTTGACATTATTGATGTATAAAGGTATAATTATTTAGCGGACTTTGTACTTATAGAATGAAAGAAAAAAGATTTAATTATAAATACATGATGAGTGGTTTTCGAAGGAGGTGTAGGAATTGAAAAGAACTTATCAACCAAAAAAGAGACAAAGAAAAAAAGAGCATGGCTTCAGAAAGAGAATGAGAACTAAATCAGGAAGAAATGTATTAAAAAGACGTAGAAGAAAAGGTAGAAAGAGATTGACTGCTTAATTGACTTTTAAGGCCGCTAGTAGTGGCCTTTTTCTGTAATTATGGAATTTTTATTGGAGGAAAAGCCCTATGTCAGAAGTAGAAAGGTTAAAAAAAAATATTGATTTTAAAAAGGTTTATAGTAGGGGTAAATCTTTAGCTGATAAGTATGTAGTTATTTATATGGCAAAGAATAATCTTGATGTTACGAGAGTTGGTTTTACAGCAAGTAAAAAAGTAGGAAAGAGTGTAGTAAGAAATAGGGCAAGACGTTTAATTAAGGAGAGTTTTAGAAATAATAGTAAAGGAATAAAAAAAGGATATGATTTGGTGTTTATTGCAAGAGTTTCTATTAAAGATGCTAATTATAAAGATGTAGAAAAGTGTGTGGTTAGATTACTTAAGAGGGCAAATTTAATAAATAGTTAAAAAAGGTGTTAAAATGAAAGAGATTTTAATATTAATTATAAAGGGTTACAGAAAATATATATCTCCTTTAAAAAGACCAAGTTGTAGATTTTATCCAACATGTTCTCAGTATGCATTAGATGCTATAAATAAATATGGAGCATTTAAAGGATTAAAATTAGCTTTAATTAGAATATTAAAGTGTCATCCTTTTCATCCAGGTGGATATGACCCTTTGAAATAATATAAAAAATGAAGAAAAGCTTTTGAGTGTTAACGAAAGATGAGATAGGAGGTAAAATTTTGATAGCAAGGACGTTAGGGACACTACTGAATTTAATATATAACTTAGTAAATAATTATGGAATAGCTATAATATTATTTACAGTGATAGTGAAACTCATATTGTTGCCCCTTACTTTAAATCAGACAAAGCAGACTAAAAAGATGCAGAAAATTCAGCCTAAAGTAAAAGAACTTCAGGAAAAATATAAAAATGATAAAGAAAAATTAAATATTAAGATAATGGAACTTTATAAAGAACATAAAATTAATCCTCTGAGTGGATGTTTGCCGATGCTTATTCAAATACCTATAATTTATGGTTTGTTTGGTGCATTGAGGAAACCTGAGGTATTCGTTTTCCCAAATAATCCTGAGTTGCTTTCTAAGGCAATTAATGCTCCGTTTTTATGGCTACCTAATCTTGTAAATCCGGATGTATTTTTACTTGGAAATTTAAAACTTCCCGGAGTATTGCCTATATTAGCAGCAATTACTACTTATCTGTCAATGAATCAAATGAATACCGGTGAACAGGCTCAGCAGATGAAAGTTATGAATACAGTATTACCTCTTATGATTTTATGGTGGGGTATAAGTTTGCCAGCAGGTTTAACATTATATTGGGCAGTAAGTAATATATTCCAGATGGCTCAACAGTATTTTTTAACTAAAGGTGTTAAGCTTAAGGAGGAGTCAAATTAAAATGAAGTTTGTAGAAATAACAGACAAGACTATTGCTGAAGCTGTAAGTAAAGCCCTTGCTGAACTTGGCACTACTAGAGATAGAGTAGAGGTAGAAGTAATTGAAGAACCTAGTAAAGGGTTGTTTGGCTTGTTTGGTTCAAAACCAGCTAAAGTTAGAGTTACGTTAAAAGAAGACCCGGCTGAAAAGGCAACTCAATTTTTAGAAAATGTATTAAATAAAATGGGAATTTTAGCAAACATTAAAACAAATTTAAAGAATGATAATTTATATATTGAAATTGACGGAAAAGATTCTGCGATATTAATAGGAAGACGAGGACAAACTTTAGATGCATTACAGTATTTAGTGAGTTTAGTTGTAAATAGTGGAAAAGAGGATTATATAAGAGTAATATTAGATACTGAAAATTATAGAAAGAAAAGAGAGCAAACTTTGATTAGATTGGCAAATAAATTAGCAAATAAAGTTAAGAATTTGAAAAAGGATATTAAACTTGAACCAATGAATCCTTATGAGAGAAGAATTATTCATTCAGCTTTACAAAACAATCCTTATGTAGGAACAAAAAGTGAAGGAGAAGAACCTTATAGAAGGGTAGTAATCTTCTTAAAATAAATAAGCAGTCTATTTTAAAAGCCCAGTATTTATGCTGGGTTTTGTTATTGTTTTATGATAAAATTGGAATAATAAAAAATGAAATTTGAAATTATAATTATTTTATTAAATATATTATCGGTTGAATATTACTTATTGGGGTGATTTATATGTTTGATGATACTATAGCTGCAATTGCTACAGCACCTGGAGAAGCTGGAATAAGTATAATAAGAATGAGTGGGTCAAAGTCATTAGAAATTGTGGATAAAATTTTTGTGCCTAAAAAAAATAAGAGTATTAAAAATTATCCACAGAGAAGGCTTGTATATGGTCATATTATAGATAAAAATAAAGATAAAATTATAGATGAAGTTTTAGCTGTATATATGAAAGCACCTTTTACTTATACAAGAGAAGATGTTGTAGAAATCAATTGTCATGGAGGGATAGTTCCTGTCAGGAATATACTTGATTTAATTTTAAAAAATGGAGCAAGAATGGCAGAACCGGGAGAGTTTACGAAACGTGCTTTTTTAAATGGAAGAATAGATTTAGCTCAAGCAGAAGCAGTTATGGATATAATAAGTGCTAAGACTGATAAAGGGTTTGATGTAGCTTTAAATCAGCTTGAGGGTTCTTTATCTAAAAAAGTTTCAGAAATAAGAGATATAATAGTTGAACTTCTAGCTCATCTTCAAGTTAGTATAGATTATACAGAAGAAGATATTCAAGAAATTACGTACCCTGAATTGTTATCTAAATCAGAAATAGTAAGAGATAAGATAAAAAAATTATTAGATACGTCAGAAACTGGAAAGATTATAAGAGAAGGATTAAATACGGTAATAGTTGGAAAACCAAATGTAGGAAAATCTTCACTGCTCAATGCTTTACTTAGAGAATCACGTGCCATAGTTACAGATATACCTGGTACAACTAGAGATGTAATTGAAGAATATGTAAGCATAAGGGGAATACCACTTAAAATTGTGGATACTGCAGGTATAAGGGAAACAGAAGATGTTGTGGAAAAAATGGGAGTTGAGAGAAGTAAAGAATTTTTCAACAAGGCAGATTTAGTTATTTTTATGTTAGATGCTTCTAAAGAGTTGACTAAAGAAGATAGGGAAATCATGGAGCATGTAAAAAATAAAAAAGCTATAATATTAATAAATAAAACAGATTTACCTCAAAAAATTAATGAAAATGAGATAAAAGAAATATTACATGATAAAAAAATAATAAAAGTTTCTATTGCAAAAGAAGTAGGATTAAATGAATTAGAAGAAGAAATTGTTAAAATGGTGTATGGTGGACAAGTTAAATCTAGAGAAATGTCATTAGTTACAAATATAAGACATAAAAATGCACTTGAAAAAGCATTAAAAAGTATAGAAGAGTCAATAGAAGCAATAAAACAAGAGCTTTTCTTTGATTTAATAGCGGTTGATTTAAATGATTGTTATGAGTATTTGGGAGAGATAACTGGAGATACAGTTGCGGAGAATATTATTGATAATATATTTAAGAATTTCTGTTTAGGTAAATAAATACAATTATGATTGATTGTTTGGAGGTTGAAGAAGTTATGGAACGTTTTGAAGCAGGTAGTTATGATGTTATAGTTGTTGGTGCAGGACATGCTGGCTGTGAGGCTTGTCTTGCAGCTGCAAGAATGGGATGTAAAACATTAGTTTTATCAATTAATCTCGATTCAATAGCAATGATGCCTTGTAATCCATCTATAGGTGGAACGGGTAAAGGACATCTTGTAAGAGAAATTGATGCGCTTGGTGGAGAAATGGGCTTAAATATTGATAAAGCTTTTATACAAAGTAGAATGCTTAATACGGCAAAAGGACCGGCAGTACATTCATTAAGAGCTCAAGCAGATAAACATCTTTATCATATTGAAATGAAAAAAACTTTAGAAAATGAACCGAACCTTGATGTGAAACAAGGAGAAGTAATCGAGCTTATAGTTGAAAATGGAAGAGTTAAAGGAGTTGTACTAAAACAAGGTTCGATTTATTATGCTAAGGCTGTAATTTTAGCTACAGGTACTTATTTAGGTGGAAGAATATTTATTGGACAGACTAGTTATGAAAGTGGTCCTAATGGGTTAGCTCCGTCATTAGAACTTACAAAACAGTTAAAAGAATTAGGACTTAGAATTAGAAGATTTAAAACGGGTACACCAGCAAGAGTAGATAGAAAGTCATTAAATTTTGAAAAAATGCAGGAGCAGCCTGGTGATGAAGAAATAGTACCGTTTTCTTTTATGAACGATTATTTAGAAAGAGAACAAGTATCATGTTGGCTTAGCTATACAAATGAAGAAACTCATAAAATTATACATCAAAATCTTCATCGTTCAGCTTTATATGGAGGGAAAATAGAAGGGACAGGTCCAAGATATTGTCCTTCAATAGAAGATAAAATAATAAGATTTGCAGATAAGGAAAGACATCAGTTATTTATTGAGCCTGAAGGATTAGATACTAATGAAATGTATGTTCAAGGTATGTCGACAAGTTTGCCTGAAGATGTTCAAAAAGCATTTTTAAGTACTATACCCGGACTTGAAAATGTAAAAATAATGAGGCCGGCTTATGCAATAGAATACGATTGTATAGACCCTACTCAATTAAAATTAACTTTAGAGTGTAAAGATATAGAATTTTTATTTTCATGTGGTCAATTTAATGGGTCTTCGGGATATGAAGAAGCTGCTGCACAAGGTTTAATAGCAGGTATTAATGCTGTATTAAAAATTCAAGGGAAAGAGCCATTTATACTTGACAGGTCTGAAGCTTATATAGGAGTATTAATAGATGACCTTGTTACTAAAGGGACTAATGAGCCTTACAGGATGATGACTTCAAGAGCAGAATACAGGTTAATTTTAAGACAAGATAATGCAGACCTTAGACTTACAGAAAAAGGGTACAAAATAGGATTAGTTACAGAAGAAAGATATAAAAAATATCTTAAAAGAAAAGAAGAAATAGAAAGAGAAATGGAAAGACTTAAAAATACTTATGTAAAGCCTAGTGAAGTTAATGAATTTTTAGAAAGACATAATAGTTCCAAAATAAATAACAGTATATCTTTATATGATTTATTAAAAAGACCAGAGATTAGTTATGATACTATTAAAGAGATAGATGTAAATAGACCTAAAGTTAGAAGAGATGTAGCAAGACAGTGTGATATACAAATTAAATATGAAGGATATATTCAAAAACAACTTAAAAAAATAAATCAGTTTAAAAAATTAGAAGGCAAAAAATTATCACCTGATATAGATTACAGTAAAATAGACGGTATAAGATTAGAAGCTAGAGAAAAACTTAATAAGATAAAGCCACTATCCGTTGGACAGGCATCGAGAATATCAGGAGTTTCACCGGCTGATATTTCAGTACTATTAGTATATTTAGAACAGCAAAAGAGAAGAAGGGGAGAAGAAAGTGAATAATTTTGATATATTAAAAAAAGGTGGAGAAGAACTTGGATTAGATATTGATGGCAGTATGATAGATAAGTTTTTAAAATTTAAAGATTTACTTATTGAATATAATAAAAAAATAAATCTTACAGGAATAACTGAAGATGAAGAAGTAATGATAAAGCATTTTCTTGACTCTCTTTCATGTTTTAGCAGTGGAGTAATAAAGCATGATTCTAAAATTATAGATGTTGGTACGGGTGCAGGATTTCCGGGTGTACCACTTAAAATATATTATGAGGATTTAAAATTAACACTTTTAGATTCGCTTAATAAGAGAATAAAATATTTAGAAGATGTTTGTAGTAAAATAGGACTTGTTGATGTAAATTTTTTACATGGAAGAGCAGAAGATTATGGAAAAAAAGAGGGTTATAGAGAATCATTTGATGTTGCTGTAGCAAGAGCTGTAGCAGATTTAAGTGTGCTTTGTGAGTACTGTCTGCCTTTTGTTAAAAAAGGAGGCTTTTTCATAGCTCAAAAAGGACCTGATGTTGAAGAGGAGATAAAAAATTCAAAAAAGGCTATAGAAATACTAGGTGGAAAATTGATAGATAAAGTGAGTATTAATCTTCCTTTTAGTGATATAACCCATAGTTTGATAATTATAGAAAAAAGAAAATCTACTCCTAAAAAGTATCCAAGAAAGGCTGGAATACCTGTTAAAAATCCTATAAGATAAATTGTTTTACAAAAATATTTAATTAATATTATTTTTTGAAAAAATAAGAAGGAAGTTAGGCATTTATGAAGAACTAATAATTGATTAGTAGTATTAAAAAGGGGACGTTAGGAATGGAAAACGTTAATATAAATAATAAGGTTTTATATTTGCCAATTGATAAAATACTACCCAATCCTTATCAGCCGAGAAAGGACTTTTCAGAAGAAAGTTTAAAGGAGCTTTGTTCATCTATAAAAGCTTATGGAGTTATACAGCCTATTAGTGTTCGCAAAAAAAATGAAGAAGATTATGAATTAGTTGCTGGCGAGAGAAGATTAAGAGCTTCAAAGTTAGCGGGATTAGATTTGATACCGGCAATAGTAGTTGAAATGAGTGATGAAGACTCAGCTGTTGTTGCACTGATTGAAAATTTACAAAGAGAAGATTTGAATTTTTTTGAAGAAGCAGAAGGCTATTATAAACTAATTAATAATCACGGTTTTACACAGCAGGAACTAGCAGAAAAGGTTGGAAAGAACCAATCTACTATTGCAAATAAATTGAGAATATTGAAATTAGAAGATAAAGTTAAAGAAATTATTTTAAATAATAAATTAACTGAAAGACATGCGAGAGCATTATTAAAATTGCCAGATGAACAAACTAGACTTGAGATACTTCAAGTTGTTGTCAAAAAGAATTTGAATGTTAAGAAGACAGAAAAATTAATAAAAAATAAGTTAGAAGAGCTTAGTAAACCTCAGCAGCCTGAAAGAAACCAAACTATAAAAAGTGCGTTAAACTTTAGAATATATTTAAATACTTTAAAAAATGCTTATAATGCTATAGTTAATACAGGTCTTAAAGCTGAATATGAACAAATAGACCAAGGAGAGTATATTAAGGTAGTAGTAAAAATACCTAAAAACCAGTAAAGTCGAGTCGTAGTAAATACTACGACTTTTTTTGATTTTAATAAAATTTAAATTTTTCCTAAAAGAGTCAAAACTCCAATAACTATAAATGCACTTCCAGCTGTAAATTGGATTATATTATGAGATATGTATTTAGTTATAAAAGTACTTGCTATTATTCCTAAAAGTACACTTAAAATTAGAGCTAATGAAGCACCAATAAAGACCCCAAAATAAGATTTTGTTTGGGAGGCGAGCATCATAGTTTGTATTTGTGTTTTATCACCTAATTCTGCTAAAAAGACTAACCAAAATGAAGTTATAATTATTTTCCACATTAAAAACCTCCTGAAAAGATAAAATAATCTAATATTATATTTATTAAAAATAAATAAGAAATATGTATACAGAAAAAATATTTATCTATAAAGTTTGTTTTCTAGAAAAAAATTTTTATATAATAATTATTTTGGTGAATTAAAAATTAATTTAAAAAATTTATGTAAAAAAATTTAAATTTAAAATTTATGGTATAAAAAATAATATAAAATATTTTAAGACATTTTATTAAAAATTTCTATATAAATTTAGCAGGAATAAATTATTTTGAAAAAGAAAATATATAATACAGCCCATATATTAAAAGGGGAGTGAAGGAATTGGGGAAAGCGATAGCTTTATTTAATCAGAAAGGCGGAGTAGGAAAGACAACAACGAATGTTAATCTTAGTGCTTGTATTGCTATAAAAGGGAGAAAAGTTCTTATAATAGATATTGACCCTCAAGGTAATACAACTAGCGGTTTTGGTATTGATAAAGATAATACAGAATTTAGTATATATGATGCACTTTTAGAAAGTATTGACATAAAAAAATGTATATTAAAGACTAATTTTAATAATATATACATAGTTCCATCAAATGTACAATTAGCTGGTGCAGAAATAGAGTTGACAAATATAGAAGGAAGAGAATTTAGATTTAAAAAGATTATAGAAGAAATAAAAGATATGTACGATTATATATTTGTCGATTGTCCTCCTTCGTTAGGTCTATTGACTATAAATGCTTTAACTGGAGTAGATAGCGTATTAATTCCAATTCAATGCGAATATTATGCATTGGAAGGAGTTAGTCAGTTGATGAATACAATACAGCTTGTTAAAGAAAATTTAAATCCTAATCTTGAAGTTCAAGGAGTAGTACTTAGTATGTTCGATGGAAGAACAAATTTATCAATACAAGTAGTAGAAGAAGTTAAAAAATATTTTAGAGGGAAAGTTTATACAACTATCATTCCTAGAAATGTAAGATTAGCAGAAGCACCAAGTCATGGGTTGCCTGTGATAGAATACGATCCGAGGTCACGAGGTGCACAAGCTTATCTTGAACTTGCAGAAGAATTTTTAGAATTAGAAGAGGAAGTGATATAGTTGACAAAAGTAAAGAGGGGATTAGGTAAGGGGTTGAGTGCACTTATACCTCAAGGTTATAATCAATCCTTTGTCGATGAAAATAGTAAAGATGATAAAGTTATAAAAATGATAAAAATAAATAATATCAGACCAAATGAAAAACAGCCCAGGAAATATTTTAATGAAGAAAAAATAAAAGATTTAGAAGAATCTATAAGGGAACATGGAATAGTTCAACCTATTATTGTCCGCAAAATTCCAAGTGGTTTTGAGATAGTTGCAGGTGAAAGAAGATGGAGAGCGGCAAAAAATGCTAGTCTAAAAGAAATACCTTGTATTATAAAAGATTTAAATGATGAAGAAACAGTCAAATTATCTTTAATAGAAAATTTACAAAGAGAAGATTTGAATGATATAGAAGAAGCATTAGCGTATAAAAGATTGATTGATGAGTATAATATGACACAAGAAAAAATTTCAAGATTAGTAGGAAAGAGTAGGACTTATATAGCAAATACATTAAGATTGTTAAATTTAAGTCGTCATGTAAAAGATTTAATTATAGAAGGAAAAATAACAGGTGGACATGGAAGAGCACTACTTAGGATTAAAGATGAAAAGTTACAAAAACAAGTTGCATTAAAAGTAATAGAAGAAAATTTAACTGTACGAGAAGTTGAAAAATTTGTTGCAGGTTTGCTGGAGAAAAGTGAAAGGAAAGAAAAGAAAAAGGTTAATAAAGATAGCAATATTATTTTTCTTGAAGAAACTTTAAAAGAAGTTTTAGGGACTAAGGTAAATATTGTAAAGGGCAAGAAAAAGGGAAAGATAGAAATAGAGTATTATAGTGATGATGATTTAGAAAGAATAATTAATTTATTAAAAAATAATTAATGTTTCATGTGAAACAATTAAAAAAAGGATGTGATAAAATGATTTATTTAGATAATGCTGCGACTTCATTTCCAAAACCTGAAGAAGTGTATAAAGCTGTAGATGAATGTTTCAGAGTGTTTGGAGCAAATCCAGGTAGGTCAGGGCACAAATTAGCATTACAAGCAGGCAGAGCTATTTTCAATACTAGAGAAGTTATATGTGAACTTTTTAATATAGATAATCCTATGCAGATAATTTTTACAAGTAATGCAACAGATTCTCTTAACCTTGCAATAAAAGGGATATTAAAGAAAGGTGACCATGTGATAACATCTAGTATGGAACATAATTCAGTTTTAAGACCGATAAAGACATTAGAGGAAAAAGGAATAGAAAATACTATAATAAAATGCGATGAAAATGGATTTATAGATGTAACAGAAGTAGAAAAAAGTATTAGAAACAATACAAGATTAATTGTTATGACACATGCTTCTAATGTTACAGGAACTATAATGCCAATAGAAGAAGTAGGGAAAATTGCAAAAAAATATGGAGTATTTTTTCTTGTAGACGCAGCACAAACTGCTGGTGTATATGATATAGATGTAAAAAAAATGAATATAGATTTATTAGCATTTCCCGGTCATAAAGGGTTGATGGGTCCTCAAGGTACAGGAGGTTTATATATCAGAGAAGGATTAAATTTGAAGCAAATGAAAGAGGGCGGTACTGGAAGTAAATCTGAGTCTTTACTTCAACCTGAGATTATTCCAGATAAA
Organism: Caminicella sporogenes DSM 14501; assembly: GCF_900142285.1. Classification (NCBI taxonomy): domain Bacteria; kingdom Bacillati; phylum Bacillota; class Clostridia; order Peptostreptococcales; family Caminicellaceae; genus Caminicella; species Caminicella sporogenes. The sequence goes on from NZ_FRAJ01000006.1 coordinate 24,113, forward strand.
TTTGAAAGTGGGACACCTAATACTCCCGGAATAGTAGGTTTAGGAGCAGGTATAAAATTTATTTTAGATAAAGGAATAGAGAATATAAGAAAACATGAAGAAGAATTGACAGATTACATGTTAAAAAAACTTGCAGAAATAAAAAAAGTAAAAGTTTATGGACCACAAGATGCGAAAAAGCAGGCTTCAGTTATTTCTCTAAATATAGGTGATTTGGACTCATCAGAAGTAAGTTATGCATTAGATCAAGTGTTTAATATTGCAGTTAGGTCAGGACTTCATTGTGCACCTTTAGCTCATAAAACTATAGGAACTTTTGAACAAGGTACAGTTAGATTTAGTATAGGTTATTTTAATACTAAAGAAGATATAGATAAAGCTGTAGAAGCTATAAGAAAAATATGTAAAAAAACATATTAATTTATATTAGTTTTTAAGATTTGATATAAGTTAATGTTAATAATTTAAAGAAGTTAAATTTTTTAAAAAACTTTAAAGAGTTGATTAAAAATATTGTGATGTACAATTTGTAACTTAAAGCAGATAGAGTGTTAAAGAAGTATCTGGCGATTGAGAAAACATTATAGATTTAATGGTAAATATAAAAAATCTAAAACTAGAGTATATAAAGAGCACTTCCTTGAAAAAATAATACAAGGAGGTGTTTTTTAGTGAAAAAGACTATAATTGCAAATAATATTCCTTCTTATATAATTGAAAATTTGGAACATAGAGGATATAGGATAGTGGATAATTCATATGAAGGATATGTAGATGCAATTTTATTTGATAGCAATAATAGTTCTTTAGGCTATTTAAATGTATTTGACAATGTTATAGATATGAATTATGGAGTATTTTTAGTAGATGTAAATAACAAGACAATTGATGAAATAGAAAGTATATTATTGAATAGGAGTTATAGTTCAATATTTTAAAATAAAAAGAGCAGTTATTTAAATTAAACTGCTCTTTTTACTCGATTTTTCCTTTTCTCTTTGAAATGTTAAGAGTCCAAAATAAATGCTGCTGGCGATAGTTTCTGCCATATTCATAACAAGACTTAGTCTGGTATTTTGTAGTACTATGTATTCCATAAAACCTCCTAGATTTACTGTGCCGGTAATATTAATATCTCCTATGGCAGGTAGAGTTTTCTTTACACCAGCACCTGGTTTTAAGGGTCCTTCTGATACAGTTATATATCCTACTCGATCTATTTTCCCAAGACAAGCATCTATAGCAATTATAAAAGGATTTGGAAAAGAGTTATATATTAAATCAATAGTATCTTTTAAATTTTTTGCATGAACAGGTTTATCAAGAGTTCCAAAGACATGTACATTGTCAAAATTTTTTATGATTTTTTTTATTTTATAGCCAGTTAGAGGACCTAAACTATCTCCTGTTGAGCGGTCTGTACCAATGCATAGTAGAATAATATCGCTATGTCTATTAGTACAGAAAGTTTTTAAATAATAATTAAAAATGTTGGTAAAAGATATTACAGCTGTAGGGTCATTGATGTTTACTGTATTTTTTGAGTATAAGGTAGTAGTATTCAAAAAATTCACCTGCCTCATGATATATTTCTAAAATCAAATAGATATTTTTATACTAGAGAATATTCAGATGATATTTTAAAGGTTTAAAAATATATTTGTAGAATTTAAATATATATAGAAGTTTTCCCAACAATAAAAAAATAATACGTAAAAATATTGATTATTTTAATTGAAGAAGTTTTTTGTTTATAGTAAGATAAAACAAAGTAGATGGGGAGGTGTAGCTCTTGCCCGTTAAAGAAATGCTTGATAAAAATGATGAAATATTGAAGGTGTGGGAAATTTTCATAAAAAAAAATATACTTAAAGAAGGAGTTTTAAGAAAAATAATTTTTGATTCATGGAAGAGAAGTAAAGAATATGGAGTAAATCCATTAACAAATAAAGTAGATGTACATCTTACGAAAGAAGAATTAAAAGAAAAATATGAAAAATTTAAACCTCTTTTAAAAACTGCTAAACCATTTATGGATAGTTTATATAAAATAGTTGGACATTCAGGCTTATTAGTAAGGCTTACAGATAAAGAAGGATATATTCTTGAATGTATAGGAGATATAAGTTTAGTTAAACAATATGGAAATTTAAATATGTATAAGGGTTGTAATGTGAGAGAAGCAGTAATTGGTACAAATGCAATAGGAACAGCACTTTATACGGGAGAGCCTTTGCAAGTAATAGGAGCTGAGCATTTTTGTAAGCAGTATCACAATTGGAGCTCATCGGCGTGTCCCATTAGAGATGAATATGAAAATATAATAGGTGTAATAAGTATGACTGGGCCAAAAGAAAAGGTACATCCTCATACGTTGGGAATGGTAGTTGCTGCTGCAGAGGCTATAGAAAATGAATTAAAACTAGAAAAGATAAATAGGCAGCTGAGGTTAGCTAATAAACATTTTTATGCCATAATGGAGTCTATTTCAGAAGGATTAATTTGTATAGATAATGAAGGCATTGTTACAGATATAAATTTTTTTGCAAGAAAAGTTTTATCTTTGAGAGATAAAGATATTATTGGCAAGAATATAAAAACTATATTATATGAAGAATATGAAGATAAAATATTAAAAGTAATTGAAAAAGGCAGAAAATATGAGGAAGAGGAAATTTATTTTAAGTTAAAAAAAGGTAAAAAGCTGTTGTGTATAGCTACTGTAACACCTATAAAGGATAATATTTCAAATAAAGTAGAGGGAGTTGTAATAACATTTAAGGAAGCAAAGGTGGTTCACAATCTCGTTAATAAAATTGTTGGAGCTGAAGCAAAATTTACTTTTAATGATATATTAGGTCAAAGTGAAGGGATAAAAAAAGCAATTGAATTGGCAAAAAAATCAGCTAGATATAATACAACTGTACTTTTGAGTGGAGAAAGTGGGACAGGCAAAGAGCTATTTGCTCAAGCTATTCATAATGCAAGTTCAAGAAGAAATAAACCTTTTATTTTTTTAAATTGTGGAGCTATACCTAGAGAGCTTGTTGCAAGTGAATTATTTGGTTATGTTGAAGGAGCATTTACAGGTGCAAAGAGGGGAGGACATCCGGGAAAATTTGAATTAGCCGATGGAGGAACTATATTTTTAGATGAAATAGGTGATATGCCTTTAGATACACAAGCTAATTTACTTAGGGTGCTTGAAACAAAACAAGTAGTTAGAATTGGAAGTCATGAAGTTATTTCTGTAGATGTTAGGGTAATAGCAGCTACTCATAAAGATTTAGAAAAAGAAGTCAAGCTTGGAAACTTTAGACAGGATTTATATTATAGATTAAATGTAATGCCTATAAGGATACCAGCTTTAAGGGAAAGGAAAGAAGATATAAAAATACTAGTTGATTATTTTCTTGAGAAATTTTGTATAAAAATGGGTAAACAAGTAAAAGGAGTTAGTAATAGTTTTTATAAGGGAATGATAAATTATAATTGGCCCGGAAATGTAAGAGAACTGCAAAATGTTATGCAGCAGGTAATGAATGTAGTGGAAAATAATGAAATGCTATCTTTTAAACATTTACCTGTATATATAAAACCTACTAATTTATCTAAAAGTTTAGGAATAAGTGATAAATTACTTTCATTAGAAGAAGTAGAAAAGATAGCTATAGAAAAAACTATTTCTGAAGTAGGAGGAAATATAGCTTTAGCTTCTAGGATATTAGGGATTAGTAGAAGTTCTTTATATAGAAAAATTTATAAATATAACATGGAATATGTTTTAAAATAGCACATGTGTATTAAAATGAAACAATAGTGGACAAGTAAATTTTTAATATATGTATTAAAATGCAACAGTTGATGGGGAAAGGGTTGTTATTTAAATAACAACCCTTTTATGTTATTTTGATTAAAAATGAGAATAATAAGTAATATCAATTATTTCAAAGAGTTATTATAAAAATTGGCATGATATTTGCTCTTTATTTTATTGTATTTTGAAATTGAGTATTTAGATTTAAAGAAATTTGGAGGACGGTATGAAATATAGATTAGTAAATATTATTGTGTTATTAATATTTTTATCATTTTGGTTAATGCTGTCGGAGAAGATAGATATAGAATCGTTATTAATAGGATGTGTTATTTCATTTGCAGTTTATTATTTGAATAGAGATTTTATAATATTTTTTTCAGAAAAGAAATTTTTAAATATTCAGAGACTTGTATATTTGATTCAGTATTTATTTTTGCTTTTAAAGGAAATAATTGTAGCTAATTTTCAAGTGGCTAAAATAGTTTTAAGCAGAGAGTTAAAAATTTCTCCTAAAGTAGTAAAATTTAAAACTAAATTAAAAAATGATTTGACAAAGACTATTTTAGCAAATTCAATAACTCTTACTCCGGGAACTTTATCTATACAAGTTAATGATGATGAATTTATTGTTCACTGCTTATTAGAAGAATATGAATATACTTTAATTGATTCTAAATTTGAAAAGATTTTATTAAAGATAGAGGAGTAAAAGAGATGATAGAAAAATTATTTATAATCTCAACGATTCTGTTGGCATTTACAATAATTCTCTGTATTATAAGAGCGATTAAAGGACCGGGAGCTGCTAATAGACTTATAGCTATAAATGTTATTGGAACGAAAACGGTAGTTTTGATTTCAATAATTTCTTTTATACTTAAAGAAACTTACTTTTTAGATGTAGTTTTAGTATATGCTTTAATAAGTTTTTTAGCTTCTATAGTAATAGCTGAATTTATAAAAGAAAATAGGAGGAAATTTTAATGAGAGAAATTTTGATATTTATATTTTTATTTGGGGGATTGTTTTTTCTTACAGTTGGAACTATAGGACTTCTTAGGTTTCCAGATGTATTTACTAGAGCTCACAGTGCTGCTAAGTGTGATACATTAGGAGCTATATTGTGTTTAATTTCTCTTATTATATATGATGGTTTAAATTTTTCAGGTATAAAACTTCTATTAACTATTGTATTTTTATGGATTACATCACCGACTGCAACTCATCTTATAGCTAGAGCAGCCTATAATCAAGAGAATGGGAATGGTAAAAAGCTATGAAGATATTTAGTGTAATTATGCTTTTATTTTTAATAGGCTGTTCAATAGCTGTTTCAGCAATAAAAAATCTTCTTGGAGCTATTATAGTTTTTATGGCATACAGTCTTGTAATGGCGATACTTTGGCAGCAACTTAATTCTCCAGACTTAGCTATAACTGAGGCAGCAGTAGGAGCAGGAATAACAACTCTTTTGTTTATCCTTACTTTAAGGAGAATTAGAGGTGGAAGGTAGATGAGAAAATTATTTTCGATTATTTTAACGACAATATTAATATCGATATTGCTTATGGGAGTTAGTGAATCTTCTCATTTTGGACATGAGAATAATCCGGTTAATAATTATGTTTCTGAGAAGTATATAAAAGAGAGTATAGAAGATACTGGTGCTTTAAATATAGTAACGGGAATTATATTAGATTATAGGGCTTTTGATACTTTTGGAGAAGCTACACTGCTCTTTACAGGATTAATTGCAGTAATACTTGTATTGTTTAAAGATAAAACTTAATCTGGGAATAGGAGGTGTTTCCAATAAATAATTTGGTTTTAATAGAAGTAGGTAAAATAATAATACCTTTTATACAAATATTTGGGATATATATAATATTTTTTGGGCATTTATCTCCGGGTGGAGGTTTTGCTGGAGGAACTATAATAGGAGCTAGTTTAATTTTATATAGAATAGTTTTTGGCAGTGAAAAGATAAAAGATAAGCTTAATTATATTAATTTAATGATGTTAATATGCGGGGCTTTGATATTTTATGGAATATTAAAGGGATACAGTTTTATTTCTGGTGGAGCGCATTTAAATTTACCTCAGATTCCAATAGGAACTCCGGGCAATATTCTTTCAGGAAGATATTTGTTGCCATTAAATATATCTGTTGGAATAGTGGTAGCAGTAACTGTATATATTTTATTTACATTGTTTTATGAAGGTGAGATATAGATATGAAAGGGTTAATTATAAATTATTTTGAGACAGCATCAATTATATTATTTGGAGTTGGATTTGTTACATTATTACTTCATAATAATTTGATAAAAAAAATTATTGGAATGAATATTATGGATACGGCTGTATTTTTATTTTTTATTTCAAAAGGATATATATTTGAAAAGGAAGCTCCAATTATAAGAGAAATGCACAAAGGAGCAGCTGGATATGTAAATCCAATACCAACGGCATTAATGCTTACGGGTATAGTAGTTGCAGTGAGTATAACTGCCTTTGCACTATCTTTAACTCTTAAGATTTATGAAAAGTATGGAACGATTGAACTTGATGAAATTATGAAAATGAGAGGTGAATAAATATGGATATAATTAAGAATTTTCCTCTATTGATAATTATTATTCTATTTATAAGTGCTTTTTCGATGCCAATTATGAGAAAGAAAAAATTAGTAAAAAGTATTAGTTTGGCTTCCATGATGTTTTCAACTATTTTATCTGTATTGACTTTTATATATGTCAAAGAACATGGGGGATATGTATATAGAGTAGGACATTTTGATGCACCTTGGGGGATTGAGTTGCAAATAGGAATTATAGAAGCAATTATGTCCATATTATTTACCTTTATATCTTCAATAATAATATGGTATTCATTATACAGCTCTGAAAAAGAGATAAAGGATAGCAAAATTTCTTTATATTATACTTTGATAAATATACTGATTGGAGCTCTTCTTGGTATAGTATATACGAATGATATATTTAATGCTTTTGTTTTTATAGAGATAAGTACTATTGGGGCATGTGGAATAATTGTAGTCAAAGATAAAAAAGAAAATATAAAGGCTACACTTAAATATTTGATACTTAGCAGTGTAGGCTCTGGTTTGATTTTGATGGGAATAGCATTTATATATTCTTTTACTGGAAATTTAAATATGACTTTTATAAATAAAGAAATTATGAAAGTTGGAAGCTCTTATGGAAAGACAATGCTTATTGCATTAGGACTGTTTACTGCAGGACTAGGAGTTAAAAGTGCAATGTTCCCAATGCATGTATGGCTTCCAGATGCTCATTCAAATGCACCTTCTACTTCTAGTGCAATACTTTCTGCATTAGTACTTAAAGCTTATGTAATATTATATATAAAAATATTATATAGAATATTTGGATATGAGATTATAAAAATGTTTCCAATATTAGATATAGTACTAATTTTAGGAAGTGTGGGAATGATAGCAGGTTCTGTACTTGCAATATTACAAAAAGATTTAAAGAGAGTTATTGCATATTCAAGTGTTGCTCAAATGGGATATATTTTTTTTGGAATAGGATTAGGTAATAGATTAGGTTTGATTTCAGCTATTTTTCACATTTTAAATCATGCTGTAGTAAAGTCACTATTGTTTTTAGTTGCAGGAGCTATTGTTGAAAAGACAAGAGAAAAAAGTATTAAAGGTTTAAATGGAATAGGCAAAGAAATGCCTGTAACTCTTGGAGCATTTTCAGTTGGAGCATTGTCAATGGTAGGAATACCCATGTTTCCTGGATTTATAAGTAAATTTAATTTTGCTTTAGCAAGTATAAATGCTTCAAAGAGTATATTGGTTACTGTAATATTGATAAGTAGTCTATTAAATGCATTATACTATTTTCCAATAGTAATAAATGGATTTTTTGGAGAGGAAAATTTAAAAGATAAAATATTAATGAAAAAGGAATTGTCAATAAGTAGATTATTACCTTTAATAGTTTTAGTGATAGGAGTTTTTTATCTGGGTATTGCATCAGGAGGACTGTTAAATATTTTAGAAAAGGCTGTTATTTAACTAAAAAAGATTGCAACTTAAAATATGGAATTTGATTATTTTGTAGGGAGGTAAAAATAATTGAAAAATTTTTTAATACTCATCCCTATATTTTTTCCACAAATAGCTGCTCTCATTATGGGGATTATAAAATTTAAGAGTGATAAAAATAGAAATATTTATATATCTACAGTAGTTATGTTAAACTTATTTTTTATTATAGGTATTCTTATCAGTAATAATTTAAGAGAAATACATTTGATTAAGATAAATAGTTTTTTAGATATATATTTTAAAATTGATAGACTCGGCATATTATTTGTTTTACTGGCATCTATATTATGGATATTTACTACTTTCTATTCTTTTGTATATATGACTCATGAAGGAAATGAAAAAAGATTTTTTATTTATTTTATGCTTACTTTAGGTGTAACAGTTGGAATAGCTTTTTCAGGAAATTTGTTTACATTGTATCTTTATTATGAATTTTTAACACTAGCTACTTTTCCACTTGTAATACACAGTGGAAGTAAAGAAGCTCTAAGAGTAGGGAAGAAGTATTTGATATATTCATTTAGTGGAGCAACATTAGCATTATTAGGAATAATATTGATATTTAGTATAAGCAATAATTTAAACTTTGTAGAAAATGGAGTTTTACAAAATATTAGTATAGATAATCCTAAACTTTTATTAACTATTTATATGGTTATGTTTATAGGATTTGGAGTTAAAGCAGCTCTTGTACCACTACATTCATGGCTTCCTGCAGCAATGGTAGCTCCTACTCCTGTTAGCTCACTACTTCATGCTGTAGCTGTTGTAAAATCTGGAATATTTGCACTTATCAGAATAAGTTATTTTATATTTGGGTCAGATGTACTGAAGAAAATACATGGAAATTACTATATAAGTATTTTAGTAATATTAACCATTTTAATGGGTTCATTACTTGCACTTCATCAAGATAATTTAAAAAAGAGATTGGCATATTCTACTGTCAGTCAGTTAGGGTATATTTTATTAGGAATAGTTCTTTTAAATCAAAATTCATTAACGGGGAGTTTACTTCATTTGGTAAATCATGCCGTAATTAAAATAACGCTTTTCTTTTGTGTAGGAGCAATTTATTTTAAGACTGGTAAAAAGTATATACATGAAATAAGAGGTATTGGAAAAGAGATGCCAATAACTATGTGGTGTTTTACTATATCTTCAATATCTTTAATTGGAATTCCTCCAACAAATGGATTTGTAAGCAAATGGTACTTAGCTCTTGGAGGACTTGGAGAAAATAAAGCTGTGTTTGTAATAATATTGCTTTTAAGTGCACTGCTTACAGCGGGGTATTTGTTGCCGATAGTCATAACTGCTTTTTTTCCGGGTGAAGAAAAGAATATAGTAAAAAAAGAACCAGATTTGTCAATGCTTATACCAATAGTTTTATTAACTATTATAGTAGTTTTTCTAGGACTTTTTCCAAATGTCGTTTTGCATTTTATCCAGAGTATTGTTAGAAATATAGTTTAGGGGAGGTGGATTGATGAGGGGAAATTTAATATTACTGGTGATATTTATAATTCCATTAATAGGTTCATATGTCGGTTGGATAATTGGGAAGAAAGAAGAAAGGTATAGAGATGTATTTAATATATTTTTAACTGGAATGGAACTTGTAATAGTAACTTTTTTATATAAGAAAGTAACCGTCAAACCTATGGAATTGTATGTGCCAGATATAATGGGTACGGGACTTCATTTAAAGCTAGATGTATTTAGATATATTTTTGTATGGGTAACAGTTTTTATATGGTTTTTGACAACTATATATTCTACACAATACTTGATAAAGTATAAAAATAGAAATAGATACTATGCTTTTTTTATGTTAACTCTAGGAAGTACTTTAGGAATATTTTTGTCAGAAAATCTTTTGAACTTGTTTACTTTTTTTGAAATAATGTCTTTTACTTCATATATATTAGTAATTCATGATGAAGATGAATATGCACATGAAGCAGGTCGTTCATATATTTCCATGGCAATAATCGGTGGTTTAATACTTTTAATGGGACTTTTTTTACTATTTGACTATACGGGAACGGTAGAAATAAGTTTATTAGCTTCTAGATTTATGTATTTAGATAATATAAAATATATTATTACGACTTTAATAATAATTGGATTTGGAGTAAAGGCAAGTATGGTTCCACTACATGTATGGCTTCCTAAAGCCCATCCGGCTGCACCAACTCCTGCAAGTGCAGTTCTTTCAGGTATATTAGTTAAAACAGGTATATTTGGAATAATGATTATGGTAAATATAATTATGCAGGGAGATATAGCTGTGAGTACGGTTATAATGGTAATGGGATTTATCAATATGTTTCTTGGTGGTTTTTTAGCACTTTTTCAGAGAAATACTAAGAGAATTCTTGCATACAGCAGTATGAGCCAAATGGGTTATATATTAGTTGGATTGGGTTTAATTGGGATTCTTAAAGAACATAAGGAAATTGCTATTTATGCTACACTTTATCATATATTTAACCATGCCATATTCAAAGTATTGCTATTTCTTTGTGCAGGAATTATATATATGATAATTCATGATTTAAGTATAAACATAGTAAGGGGTTTTGGAAAGCATAAAACTATTTTAAAAATATTATTTATCATAGGTTTTTTTGCCATAATAGGAATGCCCGGATTTAATGGTTTTATAAGTAAGACTCTTTTACATGAAGCTCTTGCACAAGCACATCATAAGCATCACAGTATTTGGTTTACTGTAGCTGAAGTTGTATTTACTATAAGCAGTAGTTTTACGGTAGCTTATCTTTTAAAAATATTTGTTACTATTTTTTTAGAAGAAAGTGAAAAATACAGGGGACAGTATAAGAGCCATATTAAGAAAAGAGCTGTAATTCCTATGCTTATATTAAGTTTTATGATAATATTTATAGGACTGCAGCCAAATATATTTTTACGTTTTTTAGATGGAGCAGTGAAAAATTTTGAAGGACATGTGTATTTAAAAGAACATTTTTATACTATTAGTAATATTAAAAATTCAATCATACCAATGATAATTGGTTTAATAATATTCTTTGGATTTATAAAAAAATATCTCAGAAGAGAAAGTGAAGTAGGTCCTGTATATGTTAATCCATCTTTAAATTGGTTTAAATTAGAAGAAAATTTGTATATACCTGTTGGCAAGACGTTATACAAAGTAAGCTCTGCAATTTTTCATGTAATAGATAGAGGTGTAGTAAATATAGTCATGCATATTACAGATGCTTTAAAGGCTTTAAGTGGCATTAAAATAAAGAAACCTGAAATAATGACAAGAAAATTTAAAAGACCTAATATATTTAATAAAGAGTATATAAAGCGGCAAAAAGAAAGATTTCAAGAGTTTAATGCATTTAAAAAGGAGAAAGTAAAAGAGTATAAATATGAGTTAATAACTTTTTCAGATATACTCGAAGGAGTTAGAAATAGGTTAAATAGTATAATTTATGCAGTATTTATATTTGCAGTAATGATTATAATTATTTTAGCTTTATTATTATTTTAAAGTTTGAGGAAATTTTTTATTTTCCTCAAACTTTTTAAATTTTAAAATTTGTAAGTCAAAATAAAAAATATGGAGTTAATAGTTTTTTATATTGGCTAGATATGATTTTATAGGAAGAAATAAGATATTAGATTTTATTAAATATAATTATACACAATTGCAGATATTATTTTTTGTAAAAATTGTGTTAATTAATAAATTATGTAAATCATATTATAATAAGAGTATAATGTAGAAGTAAAGATAAAGAAGAAAATATGCAAGGGAGTGAGATTTAATGGAGGATAGAGATATAAAATCAATCCTCAATGTATTAGTTTTATTATCAATTATAGGGAGTTTAATGGTTATAGCTAGAGTATTAACATTAAAAAGCATAAGATATGTTTTCTTAATATGGAATATTTTTTTAGCATGGCTGCCATTGGTATTTTCAATATTATTATTCAAAAATATTAAAAAGAAAAGACCGGTAATTATATTTTTAATCAGCTTTTTATGGCTTATTTTTTATCCAAATGCTCCATATATAGTAACAGATATTATTCATTTAAGTAGGTATAAATTCTATTCATCTGTTAGCTATGAATTAAATTTTAATAAAAATATTAAAATATGGTATGATTTTATTCTAATAATGATATTTGTATTTACAGGTTATATACTTGGATTTTTATCACTAAATATAAATCATAAGATTGTTAAAGAAAGATTGGGCAGTACTTTAGGGTGGCTTTTTATAGTCATTATATCTTTTTTAAGTGGTTTTGCTATATATTTAGGAAGATTTTTAAGGCTTAATAGCTGGGAGATAATATCTAATCCTCGTATGTTAATCATAACAGTGCTAAATAGTATTCGTATGGAATCACTTATATTTAGTGCCATGTTTGGATTTTTTATATTTATAACTTATATTTTATTTTGTAGTTTAAGTTGTATAAAAAGCAGATAAAAAATAAAATATTATAGGAAATTATTTTAGTTTATAATTTTTTTAAATTTAGCTATTATGTAATATATTTAGATAAAAATTTTGCAAATTAATAAATTTTAAAGGAGTGGAAAAGTGAAGCGTATAGTAATGACAGGTGGAGGAACATCAGGACATGTAACTCCAAATATAGCATTATTTCCAGTTTTAAAGAGACTTGGCTTTGAGATACATTATATAGGAACAAGAAATGGTATTGAAAGGGGATTAATTGAAAGAGAAGGTATTCCCTATCATATAATAAGTGCCGGAAAACTTAGAAGATATTTGGATATGAAAAATGTTTATGATGCTTTTAGAGTTATGAAGGGATTTGTAGAAGCTGTGTCTATAATCAGAAAGATAAAACCAAATGTAGTTTTTAGCAAAGGTGGATTTGTTTCATCACCTGTTGTGTGGGCAGCATCTGTAAATCGCATACCTGTAATAATTCACGAATCAGATTATACTCCCGGACTTGCAAATAAAATATCTATGCCATTTGCTAAAAAGATATGTTATACTTTTCCGGAGACAAAGCAGTATATTCCAGATGATAAAGGGATTTTAACTGGAATTCCAGTTAGGGAGAGTCTGCTAAAAGGTAGTAGAGAAAAAGGATTGGGTATATGTGGATTTATAGAGAATAAGCCTGTTATTGTAGTGATAGGAGGAAGTCAAGGTTCTAAAGTGCTTAATGATTCTATTAGACATAATCTTGATTTTATATTAAAAAAATTTCAAGTATGTCATATTTGCGGAAGAGGTGGAGTAGATAAATCATTAGAAAAAGTTAGAGGATATAAACAATTTGAGTATATAAATGAAGATTTATCTCATATATTCGCAATGGCTGATTTAGTTGTATCAAGAGCTGGAGCAACTACTATATTTGAGTTACTGGCACTTAGAAAACCAAATTTGCTTATTCCATTATCTAAAAAGGCTAGTAGAGGAGACCAGATATTAAATGCTAATTCATTTAAAAAGCAGGGGTTTAGCCATGTATTAATGGAAGAAGATTTGAATGATGAGAATTTTTTAAATAGTTTATATAAAGCATATAGTAATCGCAGGACAATGATAGAAGCTATGAGGTCTAGTGATATTAGTAATGGTATAGAAAAAATTATTGAAGTAATTCAATGGGCGACTGAAAATAGATGATGTAAGATGGCAAAGTAAGATTTTTTTAATAAAGTGTTTTGTTGACATGATTACACACCTTATATAAAATAAAAGAGAGGTTTTAAGGAATAAATTTACAATTTTTATAATTATAAGGTGTGATTTAAAAATGAAAAATGTAAAACCTATAAAAAGAACACAGCTGAGAATAACTTTGGGAAAATTGTATTATACTTATAGACGTTATATAGATTGGTATTTTAGTGGAAAAAAATATTCTAAAAAGCGTTCAAAAAATTTGTTGCCGATAATAGTTTTTGAGCATAAAACACCATTATATAGAAAATTAAAAAATGTAGATATGTGGATGCAATATAATAAGGTTAATAATTTGAAAATTGCAGTAAGTAAATTAAATGGAGTTATTATAAAACCGGGTGAAATTTTTTCATATTGGAAGCTTATAGGGAAACCTACAAGGAGAAAGGGTTATTTAGATGGTATGGTTTTGTTTTATGGAGGGTTTAAAGCAGGTGTTGGAGGAGGACTTTGTCAGCTTTCAAATTTGATATATTGGATGACATTACATACGCCTCTTACAGTTATTGAAAGATATAGGCACAGTTATGATGTTTTTCCAGATTCAAATAGAACTCAGCCTTTTGGAAGTGGTGCTACATGTGTATATAATTATAGAGATTTACAGATTTTTAATGATACAGATGTAGAGTATCAGTTGCATGTATATTTAACTGATGAATATTTAGTTGGGCAGTGGAGGTCGGTAGAAAAACCGATTTATAAATATAGAGTATATGAAAAAAAACATTGGATTACTCATGAGTATTGGGGAGGATATGTAAGACATAATATAATCCACAGAGAAAAATTAGATATAAATGGAAATTTGATAGACGATGAATATATTACAGAGAATCATGCTATTATGATGTATCAGCCATTTTTAGAAGGAAATTTTGCAAAATAATGTATTTTGATTAAAGTCCTTTACTTTAAATTAAAGTAAAGGGCTTTAATTTTTAGAGTAAAATTAATACTATACACAAAATAAAAAAGTTAACCACAAAATATTGTGGACTATGTGGATAAAAAACACAAAATAATAGATTTATCCACAAAACTTAAATTAATATGATAATAATATTAACTTAAAGTTTAGTTTAAATTCTAGGCAAAGATATCTAGAGTTTATTTTTATATAAAAATCAGAGTAATTGTTGTATAATGAATAAGAATTGACATTAAAATAATTATAAAATTTATATTAAACAAGTAGGAGAGATAGTATGGCAAAATTTGAACTCATAGCTACATCAGCTTTTGGAATAGAAGCTTTAGTTGCAAGAGAATTGAGAAATTTAGGCTATGATAATATAAAAGTTGAAAATGGTAAGGTGACTTTTGTAGGTAATGAAGAAGCTATATGTAAGTCTAATTTATGGCTTAGATGTGCAGACAGAGTTTTTCTTAAAGTTGGAGAATTTAGAGCTACAACGTTTGAAGAGTTATTTCAGCAGATTAAAGCTTTACCTTGGGAAAATTATTTGCCTGTGGATGCAAATTTTCCTGTAAATGCAAAGTCAGTAAAATCTCAGCTTTTTAGTCTATCAGATATACAAGCTATTAGTAAAAAGGCAATAGTTGAGAGAATGAAAGAAATATATTTGAAAGAATGGTTTGAAGAAAGTGGCAGTAAATATCCGATACTTATATCTATTTTAAAGAACAATGTTACAGTAATGATAAATACAAGTGGAACAGGACTTCATAAAAGAGGATACAGGGAAATTGGAAGTGAAGCTCCTTTAAAGGAGACATTGGCTGCTGCAATGATAATGATTAGTAGATGGAAGCCGGATAGACCAATTATAGACCCGTTTTGTGGTTCTGGTACTATACCAATTGAAGCAGCTCTTATCGGTAGAAATATAGCTCCGGGATTAAGTCGTACTTTTATATCTGAAAAATGGGATATGATTTCAGAAAAAATATGGAAGAAAATTCGTAAAGAAGCATATGAAGCTATAGAATATGACAAAGATATGGAAATTTATGGTTATGATATAAATGGAAAGATTGCGAAGATAGCTATAAACAATTCTATTAAGGCAGGAGTAGACGATTGTATACATATTCAAAAAAGACCTGTTAGTCAATTAAGCACAAAGAAGAAATATGGTTATATAATATGTAATCCACCTTATGGAGAACGTTTAAAAGAAAAAAAAGAAGTTGAAAATTTATATAAAGAAATGGGAAAAGTATTTAGAAAGTTGGATACATGGTCATACTATATACTCACTTCCTATGAAAAATTTGAGAAATGTTTTGGTAAAAAAGCAGATAAAAATAGAAAACTTTATAATGGAGGAATAAAATGTTATTATTATCAGTATTTTGGACCTAAACCTCCTAAAAAATAATGTAAAGAAAATATATATGAATATCTGTGGTAAATCTATATAAATTACTGTAAAATAATAATTGAGCTAAAAATATAAAAATGGTGAAGAAGTATGGAAAAAATATTGAAAAAAGAGCTTGAAAGGCAAAGGCGTTTTACAGAAGATATACTTGCGGGAATGATAGACCTTGTGAGGGTAATAGATAAAAATGGAAGAGTAATATTTATTAATAAACCAATGAAGGATTTTCTTGGAGATATAACTGGAACAATTTGCTTTAAAGCATTAGGGAAAACTCGCAGATGTGAAGTCTGTATTTCACAGAAAACGATAAAAGAAGGCGTTATTGTTAAAAAAGAAGAAGTTGTTGGAGATAAAATTTTTTCAGTTATAAGTTCTCCTATAAGAGATGAAAATGGAAATATTTATTGTTCTGTAGAGGTATTTAGAGATATTACAGAGAAGAAAAAGATGGAAAATATTATACTTTCTCAAAATCTTAAGATGAAAAGAGATATAAATTTTGCAAAAAATATTCAAAATAAAATATTGCCTAAAGATGGTATATATAATGATGCTGTAAAAATATGTTCTAAATACATACCTTGTGAAATGTTAGGTGGAGATGTATTTGATATAATAAATATAGATGAAGAAAATATAGGTATTTATATAGCTGATGTTGCTGGACATGGTGTTACGGCTTCTATAATGACTATGTTTATAAAACAGGCTATAAAGAATCTTGGAAAAAAAGCAAAAGACCCTGCATATACTTTAAGTTATTTGAATTTAAGATATAATGAACTTGGATTAGATGACCATTATTATGTAACTATATTTTATGGAGTTTATAATAAAACTACAAGAGAAATTACTTTAGTTAATGGAGGGCAAAACAGCACTCCAATAGTTATTAGGAAAGATGGAATTGAGGAAATTTTTCTTTCAGGTTTACCTATATGTACTTTATTTCGTGAATTTAGGTATACTGAAAAGAAAGTAAAACTCGAAAAGGGAGAACGTATATTATTTTATACAGATGGTATTATTGAAGCTAAGAATAAAAGAGGAAAATTATATGGAGATAGAATATTAAATGTTTGTATGGAAAATTTGAATAGTAGTAGTGAAGAAATAATAGAAAAAGTCTTAAAAAATGTTATGGATTTTTCTGCTGGAAATATAGATGATGATATAGCTATTATGATGATGGAAGTAATATGATATAATAAAACCGGGTATATTCCGGTTTTTTTAAATATTTTAATATCCATTTAGGAGTGAAATATTTTGAATAAAAGAAAGAGAAGGAAGAAGATAAATTTTTTAAATATTATAATAGGACTAGTATTTATAGTACTTATTTTTAATAAATTTTTTCCTGTATTAAAAACAGTATTGAAAGTAGGAGAAGTTTCTCTAGAGAAGAAGAATTCTATTTCATATATAAATAAAAACGATAAAAAAGGAGTAGTAGAAGTTTTAAATGATTATATTGTAAAGATTGAAAATAATACTATTAGTTTGTTTGATAGTGAAGGAAATGACCTTTGGCAGAGAAAATTAAATGTTCAAACAGCAGTAGTAAGACAAGCTATAGATAAAATAATAATTGCAGATTGTGAAAGAGGAGAAATAATATATTTAGACTATAAGGGTAATATTTTAGGAAATATTCAAATAAATAAGAAAATATTTAATCTAAAACTTAATAGAGAAGGCTATCAGCTCATAACAACTGAAGAAAATGAAATTTATGTGATAAATAATAAAGGAGAAATTATTTCAAATATAAGTGTACCAAAAGGAGAAATAATAGATGGACATTTATCTAATGACCACAATATGATTGTATTAACTATATTAAATGTTGAAGAAAATAATTTTTATAGTAATGTTTTATTTTACTCTTTAGAAGGAAAAATTATTTCAGGTAAGAAGTTTAGTGACAGGATTATATTAAATTTATTTTTTGATGATAAAGCAGAAGTATTGGGATTAGGAGATGGTGAAATATTTAAGATTAATAGCGAGGGGAAATTATTGTGGACTAAAAAGATAGAGAATACATTGAATTTAGGAAAAATAAGTAATAAAGGGAGTATAGTGCTCAGTTTGATAAAGAAAAGAAATCCAATAATAGATACTAAAAATAGAAGTGTTATTAGTAAGATGAGCGCAGATGGAAATATTTTATTTACTACGTCAGTTGTAGGAGACATAATTAGTATAGACATAAAAAAGAAAAATATTGCGGCAGCGACAAAACGAACTATATATTTGATAGATGATAAGGGAAATTTGATTTTGGAGAAAAAAATAAATAAAGATATTAAAAATATATGTTGGATTTCAGATAAATTTTTAGCGGTAATTTTTAAAGAAAGAGTAGAAGTAATGAAAGTTGATTATTAAAATTTTGGAGGTAAAATTTGTGAACTGGGTAGATGTTTTTTTCATATCTATAATAGCTATAATGGGATTAAGAGGTCTTTATATGGGATTAGTTTTATCCTTTTTTAGTATAGCTAGTTATATCTTTGCAGGAATCGCTGCAAAAATATACTATCCTATATTAACTAATTTTATATTAGAAAAAACAAATTTAATTACGAAAATTCAGTCATTTATATTGGAAAAATTAAAAATTTTAGCAGTTGGAAAAGATGTTTTTAAAGGGACAGAGCAAGTCAATATATTTAAAATAATGAATTTTCCTAAAGCACTGCAAGATTTATTGCTTAAAAGTGATACGCTTCAGCAATATAATCAAAATGTAATGGATAATATGTATAACCATGTATCTTTAATTATAACTAAGATGATTGTGGACCTTATTAGCATAGTAGTTGTTTTTTTATTAGTAAAGATTTTATTGAATATTATTGGGTTTATACTAAATAGTATAGCTTCACTGCCAGTCATTAATTCTTTTAATAGATTAGGCGGGTTAATATTTGGCATTTTAAAGGGAATTATCATAGTATATATAATATTTGCATTAATTACACCTATTACTGTCTTATCCTATGATAATTCTATAGTGGAGAGTTTAAACAATTCATATTTGGCAAAATATTTCTATGATTACAATATAATTTTAGATATGCTTGAAGGTTTATAACTTCTATGTTTTAAAAAGTTAGATTTATAAATAAAATTAATACAAAATTACATATTATAAATAAAAATTATAAAACAAGTATAAAAAAAGTATTATAATAAGTCATAATGAAGAATTTGATAAAAAATTTGGAGGGATATATATGAAGTTAGAGGTAGATGCAAGGGGAATGCAATGCCCAAAACCTGTAATTGAAACAAAAAAAGCAATGGAAAAAATTAATGAGGGAACTATTATTACTATAGTTGATAATGAAGTGGCAAAAGAAAATGTAACTAAACTAGCTAAGAGTTTAAATTGTGAAGTAGAAGTAAAAGAGATAAATGGAGATTTTTATGTTAGTATTTATAAGGGAATGGTACACGAAGAATATGTACCTGAAGATAAGACAGATACAAAAGATTTAGTACTGTTAATAGGAAAAGATATAATGGGAGATGGTTCAGAGGAACTTGGTAAAGTATTAATGAAAGGATACTTTTATACTTTAACTGAAATTAAGCCATATCCTAAAGCAATTTTATTTGTAAATAGTGGAGTCAAACTTACTACGGAAGGTTCAGAAGTTATAGACCATATAAGAAAGTTAGAAAGTGAAGGTGTAGAAATATTATCCTGCGGAACTTGTTTAGATTATTTTAATTTAAAAGATAAACTTGTTGTAGGTGGAGTAACAAATATGTATACTATAGTAGAAAAGATGAGTGAAGCTAAAAATACTATAACACTTTAAAAAAAGGAGATAGATACATTGGAAAAAGAGTTTTATGTAATAGCCTTTGAATCTACTCATTATGCAATTATGATAGAAAGAAAAATTAAAGAAAAATTTAAAATACATACTGTACCAACCCCTAGGGAAATAACTGCAAGTTGTGGTTTATCGATAAAGTTTGATTCTGAATATTTAAGTAAAATTTTAGAAGAGTTAAGAAAAGAAAATGTAGATTATGATAAAATGGGTATATATAAGATAAAGAGGAAAGGAAGTAAGAAAGTTGCAGAAAAAATAAACTGGGGGTAATATAGTTGGATTATGAAAAAGTTTCATCGGAATTAGTTAATAATTTTAAAGATGTAATAATTACTTATACTAATCCGAGTATAATTTCAAGTGTTTTATTTGGTTTAATAAAAATAGTATTAATATTAATAATAGCTAAAATGGCTATTAAATTTTTAGATGTAGCAATAGAAAAATTTTTTGATTCAAGGGATAAATTGAAATTAAAGCTTGAAGAAAATAGAGTAAATACATTAAAGGGTGTATTTAAAAGTGTATCTAGATATACCATATATTTTATGGCAGCTATGCCCATTCTTGATACTGTGGGAATAGATATAAGAACTCTTATAGCAGCAGCTGGAATAGGAGGCCTTGCAATAGGTTTTGGAGCACAAAACCTTGTTAGAGATGTAATTACAGGTTTTTTTATACTTTTCGAGGACCAATTTACAGTAGGGGATTATGTAGAACTGGATGGTAAATCAGGTATAGTTGAAGAAATGGCATTGAGGGTTACTAAAATTAGGGATTTTAATGGGGAACTTCATATAATTCCTAATGGAGTTATTTCAAAGGTGACAAATAGATGTAGAGGGAATATGAGGGCTTTAGTTAATATAAGTATAGCCTATGAAGAAGACATTCAAAATGCTATAAATGTTTTAAATAAAACGAGTAAGGAAATATTAAAAGAAACTAATGATATAGTAGAAGGTCCTATTGTTTTAGGGGTTACAAATTTTGGTTCGTCTGATGTAGTTATAACTGTTATTGCAAAGGTCAAGCCTATGACTCAATGGGCTGTTGAAAGACTTATGAGACAGAGATTTAAAGAGGCCTTTGATAGAGAAGGAATAGAAATTCCTTATTCTAAGATGGTTGTGTATATGCCAGAGAAGTAATTAATAGACTATTATAAAGGAGTATTTAAACTTTATAGTTTAAGATGTGGAAAATGGAAATTAAAACTACTTAAGTTTTTCGAAAAGCTTGTAGGGAGGTAGTTTTTATGCCTATGGATTTAAGAGTTGGCGATATTATTGAAACAAGAAAGCAGCATCCGTGTGGAGGAAATAGATTTGAAATAATGAGGACAGGTATAGATTTTAGAATAAGGTGTTTTAAATGTAATAAACAAATATGGATAACTAGAAAAAATCTTGAGAAGAGAATAAAAAAAGTTGAAAGAAAAGAAGATGAATAGAAATTAAAAAAATATATAAAAATATGTATGAGGTAGCGTATATTGAATATTCTTGCATATTTTTTTATATATTTACAAAAAGATTTTAAAATTTGATACAAATAAATATTAAAAAATGTTATAATGTAATTAGTCGGGCAAACCTTTTCCTTATATAAATATTTTGGAGGTGCTTTTTTAATGGCATTAAAATTTGCAAATCGTATGGATAAAATTAGAGCTTCAGAAATTCGTGAATTGTTGAAGCTTACTGTAAGACCAGAAGTTATATCTTTTGCTGGAGGACTACCAGCACCAGAATTGTTTCCAATAGAAGAAATGAAGAAAGTATCACAGAAGGTATTAGAAGAAAATGGAGAACAAGCACTTCAATACAGCCCTACAGAAGGATTTCCACCTTTAAGAGAAAAAATAGCTAAAAGAATGGAACAAGCTGGAGTTAAGACTACAGCAGAAAATATACTTATTACTAATGGTTCTCAGCAAGGACTTGATTTTAGTGGAAAGATATTTTTAAATCCGGGAGATGTAGTTGTAGTTGAAAGTCCAAGTTATTTAGGTGCAATTAATGCATTTAAAGCATATGAGTGTAAATTTTTAGAAATACCAACAGATGATGATGGTATGATTATGGAAGAGCTTGAAAAAGCACTTGAAACTACTGAAAATGTAAAGATGATTTATGTAATTCCTGATTTTCAAAATCCATCCGGAAGAACTTGGAGTTTTGAAAGACGTAAAAAATTAGTTGAAATAGCTAATAAATTCAATTTGCCAATAATTGAAGATAATCCATATGGAGAATTGAGATTTGAAGGTGAAAAAATTCCTTCTATCAAATCTTTTGATACAGAAGGTAGAGTAATATATCTTGGAACTTTTTCAAAAACTTTCTGTCCGGGACTTAGAATAGGTTGGGTATGTGCTGAAGAAGAAGTTTTAAATAAGTATATTTTAGTTAAGCAAGGTGCGGATTTACAAAGCAACTCTATGTCACAAAGAGAATTAGATGCATTTTTAGAAGTATATGATTTAGACAAGCATATAGAAAAGATTAAAAAGTTATATAAAAACCGCCGTGATTTAATGCTCAAGACAATGAAGGAGCATTTTCCACCAGAAGTTAAATATACTCACCCAGAAGGTGGATTATTTACTTGGGCAGAACTTCCAGAACATATTAATACTAGGGAACTTATGAAAAAAGCACTTGAAAGGAATGTAGCATTTGTTCCGGGAGGTTCTTTCTTCCCTAATGGAGGACATGAAAATACTATGCGTATAAATTATTCAAATATGTCTGAAGATAAGATAGTAGAAGGAATTAAAATATTAGCAGAAGTTATTAAAGAAGCTTTAAATAAATAATAAAAAATAAAAGCTGTACCATATGCATAAAATGTACCCTATAGAGTAGACAATAAAAAAAGCCTACTCTATAGGGTATTTTATTCTTGTTAAAAAAATGATTTTGTATTGACAGGTTATATTTTACAATATATAATCTTTTTCATCAAGAAAAAAATAACAATTATGGAATATGTCGTAAAATAATGAGAAATGTCGAAAATAGTCAAAAGAAGAAAATTATTGATTTACATATTGTTTAATTAGCTTTGAATTTTTCATGCAGGAAAATTCAAATAGAAAATATTCAAAAAAAGGACATCAAAAATGTTGAAGTAATTCATGATTGAAAAAATGAGAGAGGTTAATAGAAAATAGAATAATAGTTTTAGATAGAATTAATATCAAAGGAGTTTATTGAAATGACAAAAAGAAAATACAAGTTAAAATATAAAATTATATATGATTTATTAATGTTAATTTTTTTATTGCCATTTATTCCAATATTAATATTTGCATCTATCTTTTTCACATCAATTTCGTGGGAAGATTTTTTAGAAATATTCGGTGTTAATATAGATATATTCTATGACATTTTGAAAAAAGGTTTCGTCTCCTTAAGAAATAAAATATTTAGGGGTAAATATAATATTCGACATAAGTGAGGCGAAATCCTTTTTGAAAATAGAAAAAATTTATAGAGTGATTAAAAAAATTTATGTTTTGAAACAAAATGATATAAAGCGTTTGAAGTTATGCTAAACGCTAATAATTTTTTTAAGAAGGGTGATTGAGAATGAATATAAAGAAGAGTAAGATACATTTTGAAAAATTTTTTAATTTAAATATTGCATTTTTATATTTTTATGCAATTGTTTTTTTAAACATACTGCACAGGATAGAATATTTTAAAATTAACAAATATGAAATAATAGGGAGTTGTATAGAACTTGTTGGTCCTTTAGTTATTTATATTTCATATTTAATTTTGAATAAATGTAAATATGATGAAAACAAAAAAGCAGCAATATTTGTGTATATTAATATATTTAGTTTATTTTCTCTGCCTTTTTTAGCAAAGTATATAATGGAAAGGCAAAAGATGCCAAGTATAGAAATGGTATTGATATCATTAGTTATGGATGTATTTGTAGCAATAATATTTTATATTTCGATATTTGGATTAGTTAGAAGGATAGTAGAAAAAAGTAAGGAAAATAGTTAAAAATATTATTAGGTGGATTGTTACCAAGAAAATTTCTATATTTAGACAGTTTAATGTTTTTAGCATTTTATTGTTAATGTATAGAAACATACGTGTCGATTAATCAAAACATTAAAGAATTTCGATAAAAAATAAAGTAAAATATCATTGATAAAATTTAAATACAATGTTATAATATATTGATGTGAATATATCAAATGAGCTCTCTGCTCTGCTTGAGTAGGGCCATAAAGACCATAGGGAGGTGTAAAAATGAGAAAGTATGAAGCTATGTTTATTGTAAAGCCAGATGTTGAAGAAGAGAGAAGAAATGAGTTAATTTCAAAGTTCAAGTCAATTATTGAAACAAATGGAGAAGTAGAAAACATTGATGAATGGGGAATTAGAAAGTTAGCATATGAAATTAACAAGTATAAAGAAGGTTACTATGTGCTAATGAACTTCAAGTCTGGTGCAGATTTACCAAAGGAATTGGAAAGAAACTTCAGAATAGCTGATGAAGTAATTAGATACATGGTTATTAATGTAGAAGAAAAATAATCTGTTTAAAATACAAAGGTGGGATATAAATGAATAGTGTGATTTTAATAGGAAGACTTACCAGAGACCCAGAGCTTCGCTTTACGGCAGGTACTGGTAAGGCAGTAGCCACCTTTACTATAGCAGTAAATAGACCTTTTTCTCAAAACAACGAAGCAGATTTTTTTAGAGTAGTAGTTTGGGGTAAACAAGGTGAAAACTGTGCAAATTATCTTTCAAAAGGAAGACTTGTGGGTATACAAGGACGCCTTCAAAATAATAATTATGAGACAAGCACAGGAGAAAAAAGATATACTACAGAAATAGTTGCAAATATAGTTGAGTTTTTAGATAGAGGAAATAGAATAGATAGAAATGAAAGTTTTAGTGCTGGATTTAACGATACAGAATTTTCTGATTTTACAGATGATGGTTCAGACGGATTTCAAGCTATAGAAGACGATGATGATATTCCATTTTAGATAAGGAGGGAAAAGGATGAGAAGACGTAGAAAAAAGAAAGTTTGTAGTTTTTGTGCAAACAAAGTTACAAGTATAGATTATAAAGATGTAAAATACTTACAAAAGTATATTACTGATAGAGGAAAAATTTTACCAAGAAGAATAACAGGTAACTGTGCAAATCATCAAAGACAGTTAACTACAGCTATTAAGAGAGCTAGAATGATGGCGCTATTACCATTTACAATAAATGAATAATGTTATAAGATTAAAAGGAGAAGTGAAAAATTCACTTCTCCTTTTATTTATATCTAAAGATTTAATAATGTATACAGATACCTTCTTTATTTGTTATAATGTAATATGGGAGGGGAAATAAATGGTTTTGGGAGATAAAGGGATTGATATAACAAAGAATATAAAAATAATAGAATGGCTTAAGAGTGAACTTTTATCATCAGTAGCATCTTTGTTTGAAATTTTGTTTAAAGGAATAAAAGGGAGTCAAGAAACGATTGTAGATATTTTAGCAAATATAATTTTAGTTACATATGTATTGGGGAGACGCTTAGGTATAAATTATAATGTTTTAGATATGAGGATTAAGGAAAAAATTCGATTAGGAGTTATTGAAGAACATAAGATAGAGAGTTGGTTTGGTGATTTATCGAGTTTAAAACAACATATGGATAGAAAAAGAGATTAGGGAGTGAAATTATTGAATAGACAAAACAAGACAAAATCTATGGTTGAATCAGCTTTGTTTGCAGCAATTGCAGTAGTTTTTGCTTTAGCTGGAATTTATTTGCCATTATTTGCTTATGCTCTTATACTTTTGCCAGTTCCTTTTATCATAATAGGTGCTAAGCATGGAATAAAATATAATATATTATCTGTATTGGCAGCATCTATAATAATAGGAAGTATGACAGAACCATTAAAGGCATTATTTATAATAGTAGTTGTTGGATTTAATTCAGTAGTTGTAGGGTATATGATAGAAAAGAAATTTTCAGCAGGAAAGACGATATTTTATGGAAGTATAGCTTCAATAATGGCTTCAATAATATCTTTGACTCTTTTATCTTATATTAGTGGTGTAAATATTATACAAACTATTGAAGAAAGTTTTAAAATGAGTAATGATTTATATAATGCATTATTGAAAAATATTGCAGCAAATCCTTCTAAAATAGAGGAAGTAAAAAAGTCTTTGGAATATGCACAAAATATGGCTATAATGCTAGTGCCTTCAAGTGTAATATTTAGTTCTATTATAATTACATATATAAATTATATAATTTCAGGTGCAGTATTGAGAAGAATGGGTTATTATATTGCAAAACCTAGGAAATTTTCACAGTTTCGTTTACCCAAAAATATATTAATGGGAACGGTAATAATTTTAGTATCAACTTATTTGGTGAGAAATTTAAAAACGATTGATTTTGAAACTTTGTTTGCAAATGTATTGTATATATTTTTTATAATTTATTTTGTAGAAGGGTTATCAGTAATATGGTTTTTCTTAGAAAAGCGAAATATTGGAAAAGGCTTGAGAGTATTTATAACTATAATATTGCTTTCTATTCCTAGCATGGCTATGATTATAATGTTTATAGGATTAGCTGATATAATAATAAATATTAGAAAAATAGAAAGCTAGATTTGGAGTGTAAATATGAGAGATAATAAATTTTTGAAAATTTTAATTCCTGATACAAATATATATTTATGGATTATAGGAATTTTAGTTCTCTTTATTTTAGCTTACAATATACAGCTAGGTATCATCGGTTTAATTTTACTAGTATATCTTATATACTATAACTGGAGAACTAATGATATAAGAAAGAAAAAATGGGCTAAATATATAGAAAATTTATCGGCAGAAATAGATACTGCAGCTCAATATTCACTGCTTAATTTACCAATTCCATTAGCTATAGTAGAGTTTGATGGCAATATTTCTTGGTATAATTCTAAGTTTTTAGACATGATAGGTGAGAAAGATATACTAGATAAAAATATTGAAAAACTTATTCCATCATTTGATATTGTCAAGCTTTTGGGAGATAATCCGGATACTGTAAGGGATTTTAGAATAAGAGATAAAGTTTATAGAGTTCTTTATAATGTAGTAAAGATAGATACAAAACATGAAGAAAGATATATTATAATGCTTTATTGGATAGACAATACAAATTTCTTTAATTTAAAAGAAAAATATAATGATGAAAGACCTAATGTGGCATTTATACAAGTTGACAATTACGATGATGTACTTCAAAGTACAGAAGAGGCGTATAGACCGTTAGTTATTGCAGAAATTGATAGAAGAATTAATTTATGGGTTTCTAGAATGAATGGGATAGTAAAAAAATATCAAAAAGATAAGTATTTAGTTATATTTGAAAATAGATACCTTGAAAATTTAGAGGCTAAAAAATTTACTATTCTTGATGATATTAGAGAAATAAATGTTGGGAATAAAATACCTGTAACTTTGAGTATAGGAGTAGGAGTAAATGGTAAAAATTTAAGTCATTTAGAAGAATATGCATTTACTGCTCTTGAACTAGCTTTAGGTAGAGGTGGAGACCAAGCAGTAGTGAGAAAAATATCGTCTTTTGAATTTTATGGTGGAAGAACAAAGGCTGTTGAAAAAAGGAATAAAGTTAAGGCAAGAATTATTGCTCATGCATTAAGACAGCTGATTGATCAAAGTAATAAAGTTATAATAATGGGACATAGATTTCCGGATATGGATAGCTTTGGAGCGGCTATTGGTGTATATAGAGCAGTTCGCAATAGAAACAAAGAAGCCTATATAGTAATAGATGAAGTTACGGCAGCAATTGAAAATGTATATGACAAATTTAAAGATAATGAAGAATATAAATTTATTAGCTGTCAAGAGGCAGTAGAACAGTCTAAAAGTGGCGATTTATTAGTTGTTGTCGATACTCATAGACCAAGTTTTACAGGTTGTCCTGAGATTTTGGAAAAAATAGATAGAATAGTTCTTATTGACCATCATAGAAGGGGAACAGAATTTATTGAAAATACTGTTCTTACTTATCTAGAACCATATGCTTCATCGACTGCTGAATTAGTTACTGAAATTCTTCAATATATGGATGATAAGATGAGAATAGAAAAGATAGAAGCTGAAGCACTTCTTGCAGGTATAGCTGTGGATACTAAAAACTTTTCATTTAAGACTGGTGTAAGAACTTTTGAAGCAGCTTCTATTCTTAGAAGAGCAGGAGCAGATACAACAGAAGTAAGGCAGCTGTTTCAAGATGATCTCAGTACCTATATTGCAAGGGCTGATGTAGTGAGAAGTGCAGAAATAATTGAAGAAGGAATTGCAATATCAGTATGTAAACAGAACATAAAGAATATACAATTAGTTGCAGCACAAGGCGCAGATGAACTTTTAAATATAAAGGGAATAACAACATCTTTTGTTTTAGGTTTAAAGGAAGATGGTACAATTTTTATAAGTGGAAGGTCATTAGGAAATATAAATGTTCAAAGAGTTTTAGAAAAGCTTGGAGGAGGAGGTCATCTTACGGTGGCTGGAACTCAGCTTAAAGATGTTACTTTTGATGAAGCTAAAGAAATGCTTATAGATGCAATTAAGGAATATTTAAAGGAAGGTGAGAAATGATGAAAGTTATTCTATTAAAAGATGTTAAGGGAACAGGTAAAAAGGGAGAAGTAGTAAATGTAAGTGATGGGCATGCGAGAAACTTCCTTATTCCAAGGGGATTAGCTAAAGAAGCTACAAAGGGTAATTTAAGAGAATTAGAAAATCAAAAGGCAGCTCAAAAGAAAAAAGAAGAAAGAGAATTGGCTGAAGCTAAAGCTTTAGCAGAAAAAATATCAAGTATTACTTTAAAGTTTAAAGGTAAAGCTGGTGAAGGCGGAAAATTATTTGGGTCAATCACTTCTAAAGATATAGCATTAGAACTTAAAAATAAGTACAAAATAAATATAGATAAGAGAAAAATAATTTTAAATAGTCCTATTAAAGAACTTGGAGCTAGATTTGTTGAAGTGAAGATTTATCCAGATGTAACTGCGAAATTAAAAGTTGAAGTTACAGCAGAATAATATAAATTACGATTAATACAATTTAAGGCAGTGAAAATTTATAATTCACTGCATTTTTTTTAATAATATTTAAAACAAATATTTAATAAATAAGTAATTTAAAAAGGTGATTTGTATGGAATTAGAACTTTTAGGAAAAGTACCACCTCATAATATAGAGGCAGAACAATCTGTTTTAGGAGCAATGATTTTAGATAAAGATGCAATAATAACTGTAACGGAAATTTTGAAAGCAGATGATTTTTATAAAGAAGCTCATAGAGAAATATATGAAGCTATTTTAGATATTTATAATAGAAATGAACCTGTAGATTTAGTTACTTTATCTGAAGAATTGAGACAGAGAGGAACTTTAGATGCATTAGGTGGAGTAACATATCTTTCTGATTTATCAACATCAGGTATATTAACTTCAAATGCAAAATATTATGCAAAAATAGTATCAGAAAAGTCATTACTTAGAAAGCTTATACATGTTTCAACACAAATAGCTCAAAAGGGTTATGAATCGGAAGAAGCTGAAGCACTGCTTGATTTAGCTGAAAAGAGTATATTTGATATTTCGCAAAAAAGAAATCAAGAAGGCTTTACTCATATAAAAGATGTATTGTTAGATACATTTGACAAAATAGAACAGCTTTATACAAATAAAGGTGGAATAACAGGACTTACAACTGGATTTGTAGATTTGGATAGAAAGACTTCAGGACTTCAAAAATCAGATTTAATATTGATTGCAGCAAGACCATCTATGGGTAAAACTGCATTTTCAATAAATATATGTCAGAATGCTGCTATAAGAGCAAAAGCTTCAGTAGCTATATTTAGTCTTGAGATGTCTAAAGAACAATTGGTACAGCGTATGCTTAGTTCTGAAGCACATATAGAAATTCAAAAAATCAGAAACGGTACATTAAGTGAAGATGAATGGCCTAAATTAGCAAGTGCAATGGGACCTTTAGCTAAGGCTAAAATATTTATAGATGATACGCCCGGGATTAATGTAATGGAGATAAGGGCAAAATGTAGAAGATTGAAAATGGAACATGGTTTAGATTTAATAATGATAGATTATTTGCAGCTTATGTCTTCACATGGACGAGCAGAAAGTAGACAGCAGGAAATTTCTAAAATATCAAGGGCATTAAAGATATTAGCTAGAGAGATGGACTGTCCGGTTATTGCATTATCTCAGCTTTCACGTGCTCCAGAACTTAGGGCAGATCATAGACCTATTCTTTCAGATTTAAGAGAATCAGGAGCTATAGAACAAGATGCCGATGTAGTTATGTTTTTATATAGAGATGAGTATTATCATCCAGATTCAGATAGGAAAAATATTGGAGAAGTGATTATAGCTAAGCAGCGTAATGGTCCTACTGGAACAGTTGAACTTGCTTGGCTTGGGCAGTATACTAAATTTGCAAATCTTGAGAAATATAGAGAATAAAAAAAGCCGATAATCGATAAAAGGATTATCGGCTTTTTTGTATAATAATTAACATATATATTTTGTTTGTACTAGAAATTATATATAAGAATGGGGCTGTTAGTAATGATGGGGGATAAGACAAAAATAAGAAAACTTGAAAGAAAAGATGTTGATAAGATGATAGAATGGGGAAAACATGATGAACCTATATTTTATCATTATAACTTTCCCTATCTGTCAGAGAAAGAAAGAGATTTATGGTTTAAGATAAAAACTAAAAAATTTACAAAAAAATGTTTTGCCATAGAAAATTTAAATGGAGAATTAATAGGATATATTTCTTTAAGAAATATTAAATTTTTTAAGAGAGAAAGCGAATTAGGTATAGTATTTAATCCAGATGTTATAAACAAGGGATATGGAACAGACGCTTTGAATAAATTTTTAGATATTTATTTTACTAAAGAAAAAATGAAAACTCTATTTCTTAAAGTTGGAAAATTTAATAAACGTGCTATACGCTGTTATGAAAAATGTGGATTTGAAATAATAAATGAAGTTTATGAAGAATTTGAAGAACAAGGATTAAGTGAGGAAATAAAAAAAGAAATTGTGGAAAAATATAAAGATTTTGATTTAAAAGATAATAAATTAATGACAACATATTATTATATGAAGATAACAAAGGAAAAATACATAATCCACAAAAATAATTTAGAATTGTTGATAACTCTGTGAATAATGTGGATAAATATATGTTTAAATAAAATTGATATGATATGTAAATAATAAATTATAATAAGCAACAATTTATTTTTAAGTATATGAAAATTTTTGTTTCGTTTATATGAGGATAAATGGTATAATGATTAATGTATTTTGTTTAAAGGAGGGAATATAGTGGCTAAGGTAACTAAAGATACGATTATAAATGAAGTTCTTAAAATGGATAGAAGTACAGCTATGATTTTCATGAGGCATGGATTGCATTGTCTTGGCTGAGGTGGAGCTGCTTTTGAAAGCATCGGTGATGCTGCTTCGGTGCATGGAATAGATGCAGATGCACTTATTAATGATTTAAATGAATATTTAGAAAGACAAAGCAATTAATAAATAATTAGTTATAATAAGAGCAGCTTTAAGCTGCTCTTATTATTGTTTATAATTATTATATTATTATAATTTTAAGATATATATATAATATTAACAAAGTTATTAACAAATCTTGTGGAAAATGTGGATAAAATAAGCAAGCGAATATTAATTTTAGTATTAATAAAAAAATTCGTATATTCATTGACTATAAAGGGTCTATTTGATAATATTAAATGTGTATGTTCGGATTTAGCCAAATTGAAGGAAGGTGCAAATTTATGTCAACAGTTGTTATAGTAGGTGCACAATGGGGAGATGAAGGAAAAGGTAAAATAATAGATTTTTTGGCTTCTGAGGCAGATGTAGTTGTTAGAGGTCAAGGTGGTAATAATGCAGGGCATACAGTAGTAGTTGGGGATAAGAAGTATGCATTACATTTAATACCATCAGGTATATTATACTCTGAAACTATAAATGTAATAGGTAATGGTGTAGTTTTTGATCCAGAAGGTTTTTTAAATGAAGTAGAAAAACTTGAAAAAGAAGGTATTAGTACAAAGAATATAAAAATAAGTGATAGAGTTCATGTAATATTCCCATATCATAAATTACTTGATGAACTTGCGGAAAATGCTAGAGGAGATAAAAAAATAGGAACTACTAAAAAAGGTATAGGACCTTGCTATATGGATAAAGTAGAAAGGTCTGGGATAAGAATTTGTGATATGATGGATAAAGAAGAATTTATAGAAAAAGTTACAAAGCAGATAGAAAGAAAAAATGAAATAATCCAAAAGATATATGGAGGAAAGCCAGTTAACAAAGATGAAATAATAAATAAATATCTTGAATATGCTGAAAAGATAAGACCGTATGTGGCTGATACATCTGTAATTGTATATGAGAGTATAAAACAAAACAAAAAAGTGTTGTTTGAAGGTGCACAAGGAACTTTTTTAGATATAGATTTAGGAACTTATCCATATGTAACTAGTTCTCATCCTACTTCTGGGGGATTTGCAGTTGGTTCAGGGATAGGACCAAATATGATAGAAGAAGTATTGGGAATAGCAAAGGCATATACAACAAGAGTTGGTAAAGGACCATTTGTTACAGAACAAGATAATGAAATTGGAGATAGAATTAGAATTCAGGGAAATGAGTTCGGCACAACTACAGGAAGACCAAGAAGATGTGGATGGCTTGATGCTGTCATGTTAAAGTATTCTGCTAGAGTAAATGGAATGACAAGTTTAGCTTTAATGCTTTTAGATGTACTTACAGGATTTGAAAAAATAAAGATATGTACTGCTTATAAGTTTAAAGGGGAGCTTATAAAAGATTTTCCTGCAAGTTTAAAAACACTTTCTGAGTGTGAACCAGTTTATGAAGAACTTGATGGTTGGAATGAAGATATAACAAGTGCTGCTACATTTGAAGAATTACCGGTAAATGCACAAAAATATATTAATAAGATTGAAGAATTAGTAGAAATTCCAGTTAAAATAATTTCAGTAGGACCAAAGAGAAGTCAGACAATAGTTAGAGATAAAATATTTAGATAGATTGCGAGTAAAATAAAAAAGTCATAAATTTAAGTAATATATAAAAACACCCTGTAAATTTCATTTTCTTCTTTACAGGGTGTTTTTATATATAAAAAAAGAGACATATGCTTACTCGTCATACATCCCTTTTTTATATAGCTATAATGGAGCTGGCGATGGGACTCGAACCCGCAACCTGCTGATTACAAGTCAGCTGCTCTACCAATTGAGCTACGCCAGCGTGGTGACCCCTAGGGGATTCGAACCCCTGTTACCGCCGTGAAAGGGCGGTGTCTTAACCACTTGACCAAGGGGCCAAAATGGTGACCCATCCGCGACTCGAACGCGGGACACCCTGATTAAAAGTCAGGTGCTCTACCGACTGAGCTAATGGGTCGCTACTCACAGTTATATATATTACAATACAAATGCTTTATTGTCAACAAAAATCTACAAATTTTTTAAAATTTTATTTTGCCTTTATT
This sequence comes from Caminicella sporogenes DSM 14501, assembly GCF_900142285.1. Taxonomy (NCBI): domain Bacteria; kingdom Bacillati; phylum Bacillota; class Clostridia; order Peptostreptococcales; family Caminicellaceae; genus Caminicella; species Caminicella sporogenes. Next base: position 57,668 of record NZ_FRAJ01000006.1, read on the forward strand.
TCCCATCTTAAATCAGGTCCATAAAATTTTAAAATAGTAAATTTGCCAAAAATTCTGGACGCAGTTCTCTCTCCATAAATTTTAATAATATCAGCAGGAGAGAGATTTGTTGAAATAATAGTTTTTTTATTTTGTATAAGTCTAGAATTTATTATATTAAATATTTCAATATTAGTGAATTTATTTGCAAGTTCTGTTCCGAGGTCATCTATTATAAGCAAGTCACAATCAAATAAAAGTTCATAACTCAGTTTAATTTCAGGAGACTGATTACTGTTAAATTTGTATTCTTCGAGTATTTCAAGTATTTTAAATGCAGTTTGATAGATAACTATTTTACCTTTATCGAGAAGTGACTTTGCTATGCAGTTGCATAGATAAGTTTTTCCAAGTCCAGTTGAACCATAAAATAATAAATTTTCATCATTTTTTTTGTCAAAATTAAATACAAAACCTTCACATATATTTAATATTTTAAGCATATTTTGTTTTGGTGAAAGATTTTCATCTTCAAATTTTTCGTCAGAAAATAAATCTATATTGAAATTTTTAAAATTTTCTTCTTTAAGCAGATGAGAAATATTAGACATTTCATAAGCTTTATCTATTAACTTTTGTTTAAAGCAATTGCATTTTTCACCGCTATCTAAAAAACCACTGTCTTTACATTTACTACATTCATATTGGATTTCTAAAAAATTTAAAGGTATATTGTTTTCAGTGAGGAGAATAGCTTTTTCTTGTTTTAATTTTTTTGTATATTCTTTTATTTCATTGACTTTTTCAAGATAATTATCAGTATTTTGAAGTATAGCTTTTGATATTTTTATACCTGTTTTAGATATTTCCTCATCTATTTCTTTTATTCTGGGAATTATTTCATAAACTTGTGATTTTCTGTATTCAAGTTCTCTTTGAGCTCTATCTCTTTTTTTTTCATATTCTAAAAGTATTTTTTTTATAAAAAAATCGTTTTTCATTATATACACCTACTTTATTTTTTTATTCCCAAAATTTTTTCAAGTTCTTCATTTGAATATTTGTCAAATCTTTGTTTGAAATTTTGGAATTTATTGCTTTTAAGTTGTTTTGATTTAGAAGAATTGTTTGATTTAGTTTCTTTTATTTGAAGTTCTTTTTTTTCTACTTCTTCAGTAGTAGTTATTCCATCTTTTTTCCATGCTTGAAGGATACTATTTATATAATTTATACTTGGATTAGAAGTTTTTTTAGAATTTTCACATGCTTTGAGGATTAAATCTAAAGAAAATCCCCATTTATCTATCCATATATCCATGACTTCCTTTTCAGCTTTTGACGGCTGTCTGAAATTAAATCCAAGAGCTTTGAAAATTTTATCATAATATATAAATTTTTTATCTGTTTTTTCAAGATATTCTTCTAACTTATTCATATCAATGATTCCATTATCATACCAATTTTTTATTACTCCTCCAACATATCGTATGCTTTTAATATTTTTTTTATCTATGCAGTATTCAAAAGCTTTTATGATGATGTCAGGGTCCATGTTAAAATTATAAATCCAGTCAAGTACTGTAATTCTTTCATTTGGAAATAACTGTCTTCTCATAATTTGGTCTATTTGATAAAACATATTTTTAATTTCTGGTATTTTGTTAGCTTCTATTAAATCTTCTGGTGAACATTTGTATTGTTTATTTGAATTTGAAATAGGATTTTTACTTTTTTGAGGGGTATTAGGTTTATAGTTGTTATCTATATAAAGTTGTCTTAAAGATAAAAATTCAACTATAAAATCACTTTCATCGCCATTATTTTTTTTTATTTTTTTTATAATGCCTTTTTGTTCCCAAAAATCCCAAGCGCCGAGAACATCTTCTAAAGGAATATTTAAGTGTTTAGCAATGGTTTTATTGTCTACTATTAAATTTTCATCTCTATCATTTGCATATTTATATCCTAGAAGATATACCTTTACATATGTTCCATTAGCCATTGGCATAAAATCATTTATAAATATATTTTCTATTGGTGTTTGTCCAAAATCGATATCAGTAGTTCTTTTTATAAAGTTCATAAAAACACCTTCCATACAACTATTGTTTGTTGTAATTATATCATAATTAATTTTAGCGTGTGAATATGGGAATGAATGTTATAAAAACTATACATAAAGAGTTTTTAAATACATATAGTTTTTAATAAATCAAATTTTTTTTAGGAGCTGATAGTAAATGAAAGTATTTAGTAGTAGAGCTATCAGAAAAATAGTTAATAACTTAAAACACAAAAAAATGTTTATGATTTTTATTACAGCAGCAATATTTATTTTTATTATTGGTATAGGTATATACCGAATAAAAATGAGTAATTATACAGTTTTTGAGGAAATAATATCAAAAATACAAAAACTAAATGAATATGAAATTGATGCGGTATACTATGATGAAGAAAAGATTATAGAAGGTACAGAAAAGATTATATATGTAAATAATACAAATAAAACTTTAGACAGTCTATATTTTCATATTTATCCCAATGTTTTTAAGAAAAGAGATACAGTTCCTTTTGATAAAAATGAAATAGAGATTGCTTATATTAATGGTTTTGAACCGGGATATATAAATATAAAATCAGTAAAATCTACAAAAGAGGGTTTAAGTTATTTGATAATAGGAAAGGGAAATTCCATATTAAAAGTAAAATTGAACGAAGGATTAGAACCTGAAGATAGTATAAAAATATATATAAATTTCATGGTTAAAATACCTCCAGCTTCTGGAAGATTTGGATATGGGAAAAATACTATAAATATAGCAAATTGGTATCCTATAGCAGCTGTTATAGATAATTCGGGATGGAATCTTGAGCCATATTATTCTATAGGTGATCCTTTTTATAGTGATGTAAGTAATTATAGAGTAACTATGACTATGCCGCAAAATTATATAATAGCTTCAACTGGGGACCTTATTAAAAGAGAAAGCATAGAAGGTAACTATAAATGGAGTTTTGAAGCGAAAAAAGTAAGGGATTTTGCTATGATAGCAAGTAGCAAATATAAAATAGCAGAAGATGATGTGGATGGAATAGCAGTTAGAAGTTATTATTTTGATGATGAGTCTGCTGAAATTTCTCTAAATGCTGCAAAAGATGCAATAAAGATATTTAATAAAATTTTTGGAAAATATCCTTATAAACATTTTTCAGTTGCAGCTTCAGATTTTTTTATAGGTGGTATGGAATATCCAAAGCTTGTATTTATAGATGAAGGTATGTATAAAGGGAATGATGAAATATTAGAATATATAATTGTTCATGAAACAGCTCATCAGTGGTGGTATGGGCTTGTAGGTAATAATGAAGTTAAAGAAGCTTGGCTTGATGAAGCATTAACTGAATATTCGACTTTATTGTATTATGAAAATAAATATGGAAAGGAAGTAAAAAACAAAGTATATAAGGAAATTATTTTAGGAGGATATAATAGGTTTAGAAGCAGCATAAGAGATAATAAAGAAGTATTATTAAAGGATTTGGGTAAATTTAATAATTCTAGGGAATATCATGCACTTGTATATTGTAAAGGAGCTATGTTTTTTGAATCTTTAAGAAGAGAATTAGGGGATAAAGTTTTTTTTGATATTTTAAAGGTATATTATGATAAATATAAATACAAAAATGCTACTACTGAAGATTTTATAAAACTTTGTGAGATTGTTTCAGATAGAGAATTAAAAAGTTTTTTTAACAAATGGCTTCTTGGACAAAAAGAATAAATAGTAAAAATTAGTACATTATAATCTTATAGAATAAATAATATTCGTATTTAGCATTGTAACAAGGGGTTTGATATGATATACTATTAAATGTTACAAATAGATTACAAAAAATACGTTGTGAAAGACGATAACATTAGATAAAATTTCAAATTATTCTTGGGAGAGAAAACTAATGATAAATTATAATTCGAAAAGAATTAAAAAATGGATCATATATGCTTGTATAGCTAGTTTTTTAGTACTGTCTATTTTATTTATAATGGACGATAAACAAAGAGCATATACAGAAGAAAATGTTATATCTGATACATTTAAAGTTAAAAAGAGGGATTATAGAGCTTTTTTACATAAAAAATTTTATTCTAAAATTACTTCTAAAACCAGCAATGATTTGGAAAAATTGGAATTAGTAAATAAGGATATAGATTCTATATTAAAAGTTAAAGTTAAAGCTTATAGTATAAATGTAAATGGAAAAGATATAGTAAATTTTAAAACGAAAGAAGAAGCGATTAAACTACTAGAAGAAATAAAAAAACCTTTTATGGAAGATGGAATAAAAGATTTAAAATTTAAAGAAGATGTGAGTATAGTAGAAACAATTGCAGGAATAAATGATTTTAAAGATTTTGATGAAGCACTTTATTATGTAACTAAGGGAACGAGTGAGGTAAGAAAACATAAAGTAGAAAAAGGTGAAAATTATTGGACAATAGCAAAAAAGTATAAAATAAAAGCTAGTGATTTAGTAAGAGCAAATCCAGATATTGACCCTGAAAGATTACAAATAGGACAAGAAATTAGTTTAGTTGTACCAAAGTCGTTTATTACTGTAGTTACAAAAGAGGTAAAAGAATATAAAGAATATATACCTTTTGATACTAAATATGAAGAAACTAAGGTACTATACAAAGGTGAATATAGGATTAAGATAAATGGTGAAAAAGGAGAGCGTCAAGTAAAAGCAGAAATAACAAAGGAAAATGGAATAGAAGTAAGTAAAAATATTTTAGAAGAAAAAATAATAAAACAGCCAGTTACTAAAGTAGTTCTTAAAGGCATAAAAAATCCACCACCAAGGATTGGTACAGGAACTTTTGCAAAACCTACAAGCAGAGGATATATAACTTCACCTTTTGGAATAAGATGGGGAAGAAGGCATACGGGAATAGATATAGGGATGCCAACGGGAACAACTGTTAAGGCTTCAGATGGTGGTAAAGTTATATATGCTGGTTGGAAAGGGGCCTATGGGAAATTAGTAATAATTGACCATGGCAGAAACATGCAGACTTATTATGCTCATCTCAGTAAGATTTTAGTTAAAAAAGGAGATAAAGTTTTTAAAGGGCAAGCTATAGCTAAAAGTGGAAACACCGGCAGAAGTACTGGACCACATCTTCACTTTGAAGTGAGGAAAAATGGTGTTCCGGTTAATCCAATAAAATATGTGAGATATTAAAAAAGCGAGTCATTTTAGACTCGCTTTTAGTTTATACTGCAATAAAATTGAAAAGGAAAAGAATAGAAAAGTAAAAAATTATTAAGCAAAAATTTAGAGGAAACTTATAGCAATAAAGAGAATTCTATATATAGATATTTATATAAATTAGTAAAACATTTCATAGAGAATACAAAATAAGTTATAAAGTAATTATGTTAAAAACAATTTATGTTTTTTAAAAAAGCTATATAAAATTTTTAAAATAAAGAAAGGTGATAAAATGGAGGTTATTAGTTCAATTATATGGATAGTAATTTTATACGATATAATAAAATTTTTATCAGGTTTAATATTTTACAATAGGAATAAGGATTTGGGCAAAGTCCTTTTTAAAGAGGAAGTAAAGTATTATAAGAAGATTATTCATTTTGTTGGTTTGAGTTTATTTCTTGTATTATTTTCAAAAATTTTTCATATGAATTTATTAATTTCTTTTATAGTCTTTTTATTCATAGGAGTATTATGGTTGTACTCTTATCTTTCTAAAAGGTTAATTGTTACAGCAAATGGAATTGGATATATAGATATATTTAATTTTGTAATAGATTTTGTAAATTGGGATGAAATAGAGTTTATATATTTAGAAAAAGTAAAGATGGTAGTATATTTAAAATCAAAACAAAAAAAGAAATATTATATAGACCTTACAAAAGAAGAATTGAATAAAGTTCAAAAATGTTTGCCGGAAAGTATTAAATACTATGTTTACAGAGTTTTATGATATATAATTGAATAAAAGAGAATTTTTTATTGTTTTGGAATTGAAATATTTTTTGCAGGAAATTATAATATTTAAGCAAATTAAGATTAGGATATTTTCATTTTTTATTGAAGTATATCCTTAAATTGACAATGAAGTTTACATAACCTTATGTTATAATATCAGTGTACTTTTAGATATGTAATTTTATAAAATTAATAAATTTATAGCTAAATTATATTAGAATAAAAAATTAAAAGCTTTTTAGGATTTAACCTTAAAACTTGGAATATGCAACTTGGAACAAATAAAAATGTAGACAATATTTGTTAAAAAAGATATGATAAATATATGATATTTTATTTGAATATATGCTCAGGCTATCGTCTGGGCGATTTTAATATTTTTAGTTAAAGGGGTGACACTTCTTGGATAAGAAAATACTTGTAGTTGATGATGAAAAACCTATTTCAGATATAATAAAATTTAATTTAGATCAAGAAGGCTTTAAAGTAGATGTTGCGTTTGATGGAGAAGAGGCACTAAAAAAAGTATATCAATTTCAACCAGATTTGATTATTCTTGATGTCATGCTTCCAAAGCTTGACGGTTTCCAAGTTTGTAGAAAAGTAAGAGAAAATTTTAATACTCCTATATTGATGGTAACAGCTAAGGAAGAAGAAGTAGATAAGGTTTTAGGTTTAGAACTTGGTGCTGATGATTATATTACTAAACCTTTTGGAATGAGAGAACTTATAGCTAGAGTTAAAGCTAATTTAAGAAGAATAGACATAGATAAAACACAAAATACAAGTAGTATAATAAAATCTGGCAATTTAACGATAGATTTAGATAAATATGAAGTAAGAAGGGATAATGTAGTTTTAGAGTTAACTTTAAGAGAATTTGAACTTTTAAAATTTTTAGCTACTCAAGAAAATCAAGTCTTTACAAGAGAACAGCTTTTAAAAGATGTCTGGGGATATGAATATTATGGGGATATAAGAACAGTTGATGTTACTGTGAGGAGGTTAAGAGAAAAAATAGAGGAAGATTCTAGCAATCCAAAGTATATCCTCACAAAAAGAGGAGTAGGATATTACTTCAGGAGGATTTAGAATGTTAAAAAGTATAAGGTGGAAATTTATTACTATATATTTCGGATTAGTATTCATAGCAATGGCTATAATAGGAGTTTTTATTATACAAAATTTTGAAAAATATCATCTAAATAATGTAAGTGAAAAATTATATAGAATGGCGACCGATTATATATTTCCAGATATAAATAATTTGATTATGACTGAAAATAAAGATTTAGATTATATGTCAGAACAGCTTCAAAACATAATAGATAAATGGTCCCAAGGATTTGTAAATGAAGAAATATTTATTATAGGAGATGCAAAAAGTGGTTTTAAAATAATTGCTACTAATAATAATAATTTTTTAGGTGAAAATGCAATAAATGAACTGGAATATGATTTGATTATAGAAGGTTTTAAAGGAAAAGTAATAGATAAAGATATAAAATTTTCAGGTAATCAATCTAAAAATATGGTTTTTCCTATTTCTAAAAATGGAGAAGTTAAAGGTGTACTTTATTTAAGGTATAATCTTCAAGAAATATATAATACATTAAATCAATCAAAATGGATTTTAACTCAAGCAACAATGTTAGCTTTGGCAATAACGGTTTTATTAGGTTTTTTAATAGCAAGAAGTATAACAGAACCTATAAACGATGTTACAGAGAAGGCTCTTGAAATGGCTAAAGGAAATTTTGACCAAAAAGTTGAAGTTAAGTCAGATGATGAAATAGGAAAGTTAGCAGAAATGTTTAATTATTTAACAGACAAACTTAAAACGACACTTGGTGAAATTTCGAGTGAAAAAAGTAAAATGGAAACAATATTAAATTATATGGCTGATGGACTGATAGCAGTTAATACAGATGGTAAAATTATTCATGCAAATCCAAGTGCCATGCGTATGCTTAATTTTTTTGATGAAGACATATTAAAAGAAAATTATGATGATTTGATTGGAAGATTTAATAGAAATTTAACGCTTGAACATATAATGCAAAATAATAATGAATGGATAGGGAGCGAAATAATATCAATAAAAGATAGTATATATAAAGTTAATTATGCTCCATATAAAAATGAAAAAAATGAAAAAGGCGGTTTAGTTTTAGTTATTCAAGATATAACAGAACAGGAAAAATTGGAAAACATGAGAAAAGAATTTGTAGCTAATGTATCTCATGAGTTAAAAACGCCTTTAACTAGTATTAAGAGTTATACAGAAACACTTTTAAATGGTGCGCTGGAAAATAAAGAAATTGCAAAAAACTTTTTAAGTGTAGTTTACAGTGAAGCAGATAGAATGACAAGGTTAGTAAGAGACTTGTTGCAATTATCAAATTTTGATAGCAAAAAAGTATTTTTTAATAAAACTAAGAATGATTTGGTAAAATTGATTAATAATTCTATAATGAAATTAGATATGACTGTAAAAAATAAAAAACAAAGACTAGAATTTATTACAAAGTATGATAGTTTAGAGGGATATTTTGATTATGATAGAATTGAACAAGTAATTTTGAATATAATCAGTAATGCAATAAAATATACTGAAGAAAGAGGAAAAGTAGAAGTTTTTCTTGAAAAAGAAGATAATACAGCCATTATAAGAGTAAAAGATACAGGAATAGGTATACCAAAGGAAGATTTATCTAGAATATTTGAAAGATTTTATAGAGTAGATAAAGCAAGGTCAAGAGAACTCGGTGGAACAGGTTTGGGTTTGTCAATAGCAAAAGAAATCATAGAAGCTCATAATGGACTTATAAAAATAGATAGTGAGGTTGGAAAGGGTACTGAGGTAACTATACATCTTCCGTTAAAAGAAGATAACATGTAATACTATTTTAAATGCAGTGTAACACCACTGTAATATAATTTATATATAATGAAATTAAATAATTATTATGTGCTATGCTGGGAGGACTAGGTATGATTAAAAAGATAGTTACAGGTACACTGGTGTTAGTAATTTTGAGCGCCTCTAGTACCATTATATATGCCAATACAGATGAAAATAAAGAAGTTAAATTAGAAGTAGAAGATAATAAAGAAGTTGTACAGTTGAAAGAAGAAATTATTAATCTTATAAGTCCTAAAATAAGTCCTTTAGATGAAGTAATACAGGAAAAAGATGATTTGCTTATTTCTGTTCAGATATTAACAGACTCTACTGTAACAATAAGCGTTTATAGACAATTAGAAGATGATGAGGAATTAATTTTTGAGGAAGAAGATATAAAGAAAGAAGATTTATTATTTGATACTTATAATAAAGAGTTAAAAGATATTGAACCCGGAGATTATAAAATAGAATTTAGAAAAGATGATGAGGAAGAACCTTTTAAAACAATTGAATTTAAAATAAAAAAGGAATTACCAGATTTATCAGATAAGAGTATTACTGACCTCCTGCTAGGCAAATAAATTAGCTGGGGGAAAATGGAATGATGAGTGAAAAATTAAAGACAGTTTTATTATTACTATTATTTGTAATAAGTGTCTTTTTAACAAAACAGCTATGGATAGCTTTACCTTTAGGTGAAGCTATTTCTAATAATCAAAATTATAATTTTGAAAACTTGGATACTGATGTTGCTGATGTGTTAAGTCCTCGAAGTTTTACTATTAACTTTGGCGGGGGACGTCATACTGTGTTTTTTTCTGAACCTTATGAAACATGGAATATTAATGATATTTCTAAGAAAGAAAAAATATCGATTTGGAGTACAGTTAAATATATATTAAAAGGATATTTTACTCGAAGATATGAAGTAGAGTCTGTGGACTTAAATACTTGGCAAAATTTGAATAAATTTAAATCGATTAAGATGGATTTTGGATGTGAAATTCCTGGGGAATCTCTTATAAAAGTTTTAAGTGGAAACAGTAATATTTCTCAAAAGAATATAGGTACTATAAATAGTTTGCTTATACCAGCTGTTGAAACTGAAAAGACAAATATATATATGGGCAATACTAATAAAAATGTTTATTTTAAATTTGTAGGGAAAGAATTAAATTATGAAATAAGAAATTTAATTAACAATATAGAAGAAATAGCAGATAAAGAAGATTATTATATATCATATTATCCTCTTAAAAAATATGTTCCAATAAATAGTGATAATAAAGATATCCTCATACCTTATCTTGAAGAAATAGCTATCCCAACTATTGAAATAAAAAACGAAATAGATGTATTAGATAGAGTTCAGATAAAATCATTATCAAACAAGTTTTTTGGAGAAAATTTTAATTTTGTTAAAGAGATAAAGGAGAAAGATGGAAGTATAATTTATATTTATGGCTATGGAGAAAAAGCACTTAAAATTAATGCTGAAGGATTACTAGAACATATTGAGAGAGTTAATAAGCAAAGAGTCAAAGGGAAAATAGATTTTTTAAAAACTTTAAAAATAGCAGTGGCTTTTATAAATGAGCATTTAGATTGGCCTATAAATGCTGAAAATGCATATTTATCTTATTGTGAAAAGATAAAGAAAGATAAAAAAGAAGGGTACAGATTTTATTTTAATTATAGATTAAATGGATTACCTATATTTATTCCTCAAATAGGTGAAGAAAAGGCAATAGAGATAGAAGTAATAGGAAATCAAGTAACTTATTATAAAAGATTTATAAAGAGAAAAAGAACAGGGCAAAAGGAATATAGATATAAAAAAGTACCTTTAATAACAGAGATTTTAGCTAAAAATATAGATTATATAAAAAAAGATTATATGAAAGATAATAATTTGGTTGTTGAAATAGAAGATATTCAAATATTGGAAACTATGAAAGATATTGGATTGGTTTATTATTGTAAAGATGATAAACTTATTCCTGTTTGGAAGATTGTTTTTGGTAATAATGTTTATTACTTTGATGTATATAGTGGTGAGATGTTGCATCACTATAAAAGAGGTGTATAGATGGATTGGACTAAGGCTAAAAATATTTTAATAATAGCTTTTATTATAACTAATATTTTTCTTTTTTATCATATTTTTAAAGAGTTGAATGAAAATTTTTTTTATAGTGTTAAAGATGAAACTATTGAAGATGTCAAAAAAATATTAAAGGAAAGGGATATAATTGTAAAAGCAAATGTTCCTAAAAGAATACCGAGTTTACCAATTTTAAAAGTGAGGTATGAAAGGTTTAATGGAGGAAATTTAGCAAAAAAGATTTTAGGTAATTATAAGCAAACTGATAATAAGTATTTTAATTCAGATAGGAATGAAATGATAGAAGTATCTTGCAACAATAAATTGTTTACTTATGAAAAAAAATTAATGACTTCTAATGTAAAGGCAATAAGTTTAGAAGAAGCGAAAAAAATAGCAGATAAGTTTATTAAGAAGTATGGATTTTATAATGACAATGTAAAATATTGGGATACAAAGATAAAAAATAATGGAGAATATGAAGTTATTTATAAACAAATTTATAATGGTAGATTTTTAGATGATATGGATAATGATGAGCAAGAAAATACTAGTTTGGGAATGAAAGTGCTAGTAAACAATACAGGTGTAATTAAGTTTACTAAAAAATGGCTTATATCTGATGGAGCAAAATCTTATGCTAAAAGAGTAATACCGTCTACGAAGGCTTTACTTATGGCAATAGAAAAAATTAGAGATATAATACCTGAAGGGGAAACAGCTATTATAACCGATATAAGTTTGGGATATTGTCTTGATGTATATGGATTTGATACATTTATTGATGATAAGTGGTATGAAATGGAATCTTTTTATGCTTCGCCTTATTGGCGAATATGTTTAAAAGATAAAAAATGTATTTATATAACTGCTTATGAATAATAAAGCTAACAAAAGTGTTTTAGACACTTTTATTTTTTTTGATATAATAGTTATAGTTTTATGGGGCTATTTAAGTTATATATCTATGTGCTAGTTGGAAAGGTTGAAAATATATGTCATTAACATTTTGTTCATTAGCAAGTGGAAGCAGTGGAAACTGTCAATTTATAGGAAGTAAGGATACGAAATTATTAATAGATGCTGGTTTGACAGGAAAATATATAATAAATGCTCTTCAAAATATAGGAATTGAAGGAAAAGATATAGATGGGCTTCTTGTAACTCATGAGCATATTGACCATATAAAGTCTGTTGGAATACTTATGAGAAAGTTTGATATTCCTCTTTATATAAAAGAAAAAACATGGGAAGTTATCAAAAATAAAATAGGAAAAATTGATGGAAAGGATATAAAAATATTAAAGGATAATGAGCCTTTTTATATTGGAGATATAAAAATTAAACCTTATAGTATATCTCATGATGCAGTAGACCCTATAGGCTTTTCATTTATTGGCTATAATTCTAAAATAAGTATTACTACAGATTTAGGATATGTTAGTGATGAAATTATAGAAGAAATAAAAGATAGTGATTTACTCGTAATAGAGGCAAATCATGATGTGGAAACTTTAAAAATGGGAAAGTATCCATGGTTTTTAAAAAAAAGGATACTCAGCGAAGAAGGACATTTATCAAATGAAGCAGCTGGAAAAATTGTAGCACAAGTTGTTGAAAAAGGAAATGTATCATATGTAGTTTTAGCACATTTAAGTAAAGAAAATAATTTTCCAGAACTGGCTTATGAAACAGTAAAAAATATAGTAGAAGAGAGAAAAATAAAAGTTGGTAGAGATATATTTTTAGATTTAACTTATAGAGATAAAATAAGTAGATTATATAATGTACGAAAATAAAAAGTAAAATATTTAAAGAGTGGTGAAATAATGAATATATCTATAATTTCAGTAGGAAAAATAAAAGAAAAATATCTTAAAGATGCCATTAAAGAATATGATAAAAGACTTAGTCGATATTGCAGACTTAAATATATAGAAGTAAGTGATGAAAAAGCTCCGGAAAATTTGAGTAATGCAGAAATAGAATTAGTAAAAAATAGAGAAGGAGAAAGAATTCTTAAAAATATTAAAGAAGATAGCTATGTGATAGCTCTTGACATTCAAGGTAAGATGTTGTCATCAGAAGAGTTTGCCAAGAAACTAGATAATTTAGCTATACAAGGAAAAAGTAATATAGCATTTGTAATAGGTGGTTCTTTAGGTCTTTCAAAAGAAGTATTAAAACGAGCAAACTATAGATTATCTTTTTCTCCTATGACATTTCCTCATCAGCTTATGAAAGTAATACTAATGGAACAGATTTATAGAGGATTTAGGATAAATAAGGGACAGCCGTATCATAAATAATAGACACAAAGGGACGGTTCTCGTGTGCTAAAGATTTATAAATAAATAAAGAGATTAACAGATATTAGATTTAGAATATAAAAAGTTATAGCACAAAAGAACCGTCCTTTTATTACTTTAACTTTGTTAAAGTTATTATAAGAAGTTAGGGGTGATTATATGAAAGAAGAAAAAAATAAAAACATTTCAAAATTAAAGATTATCCCTATGCTTTTTTTATATATAAATATATATATTATAATGGCTTACATTCTTAAATTTTTTCCTATTGATAAATTTCTAATTCATTCACATATTGTAATAATAACTGTTATAGTATCAATGGAAATTTCTAGTTTTTTAAGTATAAGAAATAAAAACCCATATTATAAAATAAAAACAAAATTAAGTTTTATTATAGCAACAACTATTAATGTGTTTTTATTTATATTGATGATAAAATTTTTTGTATTGATATAAAATAAAAAATTAAAGAACTCTTCATAGGAAAGAGGTTGACAGTTCTCGTGTACTAAGAATTTATAAATAAGATAAGTAAAGAGATTAACAGATAGATTTGGAATAATAAAAGGGTTATAGCACAAAAGAACTTTCCCTTTGTGACTTTGTGAGAAGCAAGATGAATAGATAAATATGTTTTAATAGCAGGTAAAATGAAGAATAATCGAGAATAGTAGAGGTAGCAGCGTATGAAAAAATAGATAGGAGGGAAAGTAAATTGTGTATGAAGAAATAATAAGTCTGTTTTATGAGAATAGAAATGATTCTGAAGCAAAGAAAATGGCAGCGTATATGAAAAATAAATTTTCGTTTTTAGGAATAAAAAAACCTCAAAGAGCAGCATTACAAAAACAGTTTATAAAACAATCTAAAAAGAAAAAAGAAGTAGATTGGGATTTAATTTTCAAGCTTTGGGATTTACCAGAAAGGGAATTTCAATACTTAGCTGTAGATATATTAGTTGCTTTAAGGAATAAACTTTCAAAAAAAGAAATTGTACAAATAGAGAAGTTGATTACTAAAAAGTCATGGTGGGATACTGTTGATTTACTAGCATCTAAATTAATAGGGTATATTTTACAAAAATATCCTGAAGGAAAAAAAGAAATTATTTTAAAATGGAGTAAAAGTGATAATATTTGGCTATCAAGAACTGCTATATTATTTCAATTAAGGTATAAAGATAAAACAGATTTAGAATTACTTAGTCGGGTTATTTTCGATAATCTTAATTCAGATGAATTTTTTATTAACAAGGCTATTGGATGGGCATTAAGGGAATATTCAAAAACAGATAAATGTTGGGTGAAAAATTTTATATTACAAAATAAATTAAATCCTTTGAGTGTAAGAGAAGGTAGTAAATATTTATAAAGGGACGCACAAGGAGTGAGTATAAGGGGACGGTTCTCATGCGCTAAGAATTTATAAATAAGATAAATAAAGAGATTAACAGATAGATTTAGAATAATAAAAAGGTTATAGCATAAAAGAACAGTCCCTTTGTTAGTTCCTCTAGGATAGAGTTCATTCTATCCTAGTATTCCTATGGTCTGGAAGAAAGGTACAAAATCTTTACCGTTCCATTTTAATGATGTTTGAACATATCCTAAGTTATCAGCATTGTATCTTCCTATTATTCGCTGAACAGCATACAACTCATAAATCCCATCTCTTTGAAAATCTATAGGATATAGTCCGCCAAGTGCATTTACCCATCCTTCAATAGGTTTTTTAAGTTTGCCTTTAGAATCGTATATTTCAGATAAATATTCTTTGCCTTTATATTTAATGTCTATAGTATATTTTTTTGTATTATTTTCTTTAATTTCAACTTTATAATAATCTTTATATATTACCTCATAGTTATGATTGAAATTTTCATGGTCAAATATTTTTTTAGGAGTGTTATTTTTAAATGAGTAGATATAATAAGAAGCATATCCACCGCTTCCACCAGAATCTATACTGATTAAGATGTCATCTATTTTGTTTCCAATAAAATCTCCTAAGAAAATTGTTGGATTATATCCAGCATTTTCTTTTAAAGCGATTTTATAAAATATATTTGTTTTTCCGTCTTGAATTAATAAAGTTATGTTTTCAGTAAAGGGACTTTCTGCTCCATATGGTTTTTCTCCTATTAAGTATATATTATCTGTTACTAAATCGCCATTAACATCTCCTTGTTTAAAATCTAGTATAAAGATATTACTATTATTTTCTTGTCTTAAAAAATAAAAAGGACATATATACAATGTAACCATCTCCTTAGAAGTGTTTACTAACATAATATGAAAATTTTAATATATAGTTACGAATGGAGATGGTATAAAACATTTGATTAATTTGTTTAATCAATTTGTATTATGGTTAAAAATGACATATGAGAGATTATATGTTATCATATTAAAAGATGAGTATAATGATAGTGGAGTATTGTGAATAGAGAGGGTATATGATATGGAGGAAAAGTCGGTTTATAAGAAAAAGATACTTATATATTTGTCAGCTTTATTAATAACATTAATTGCATATCCGTTTAATATTATAAATGGGATTAATGTAGTGTTATTATATTGGTTTATATATGGAGGACAATATCTGTTATTTAAAAGAATTTATAAAAAAGAGTTATTGCTGTTAATAGGTATTATAATATTAAATTTTGTTTTAAATGGATTATATATTTTTTTAAGATTTGATGTGTTTTTGGCAATTTATTTTGAGACATTAACTATTTATTATATATTTAAAGATGCTTCAAGATATAAATGGCAAAAAATATTTGCTGTAATATTGATGATTTTATTGATAGTATCTATAAATTCATATTTGAGAAAAGATGAATTAATTAAAGACAGGGGACTTGAAAGGTGTATAAAAGAAGTACTTGAAAAAAATTTTTATGATTTTGAAAAAGGACAGCCACTGACATTATCTGATTTACAAATGTTAAAGAGATTATATATTTGGAAAGATAATTGCGTATATGACTTACAGGGAATAGAAAATCTTAAAAACTTAGAAGAATTAGATATTAATTCAAATGGAATTAAAAATTTAGAACGTTTAGGTATGTTAAATAATTTAAAGGAATTATATATAAGTAATGATAAGTTGTGCAGATTAAAAAAAATTAAAAATTTAAAATCTTTAGAAAAGCTAAGTCTTTCATATGTTAAAATTAATAATGACTGCTTTATAGACAATTTTCCTAGATTAAAAGAATTATCAATACACAAGTCAAAATTTAAGGATTTATCTTTTATAAGGGAATTAAAGGAACTTGAAAAATTAAGTTTAAGTGGCTGTACAATTGAGAGCATGGAAGGCATAGAGAAACTTTCAAATTTACAAAAATTAGAGCTTGACCATACGCAAATAAAAAATATAGACAAAATTAAAGAGTCAAAATCATTAAAGGAAATAGAATTATGTAAGAGTATATTAGATAAAGTACAGGAGCTTAGGGAAAATACAAATTTTAAAATAACAATTAGAGAAGAGGACTTTTTAGATAAAATGATTTACTAAAAATGCTGATGTATAAATAAGTAAAACTCGCCTTTGTAGGCGAGTTTTACTTTGAGATAGAGAAACAAATCTAAAAATATATTTGTTTTTTATACTTTAAATTTGCTTATTAGTTCATTTAATTCTTGTGCAATATTATTTAAAGTATCTGTAGAGGAAGCAATTTCTTCCATAGAAGCTAATTGTTCTTCTGAAATAGCAGCTATATTTTGGAAACTTGCAGCAGAATTTTTAGCTATATCAAATATTTGCTCTGCTGAAATAGCTATTTGTTTTGAATTTGTAGACATTTGTTCAGATGTAGTTGAAACTTCTTGAATTTGTTTTGCAACATTTTGAATTGCTTCTAAAATTTTCGCAAATGCTTTACCGGCTTCATTTGTTATTTTCATTCCTTTTTGTACTTCATTATTTACATTTTCCATTGAATTTACAGAGTAATTAGTATTTTTTTGTATTTCTTTTATTATATTTGAAATTTCATGTGTTGATTCTTCTGACTGTTCAGCTAATTTTCTTATTTCATCAGCTACAACAGCAAATCCTTTACCATATTCTCCTGCACGTGCAGCTTCTATAGCAGCATTTAATGCAAGTAGATTTATTTGTGAAGTAATGTTATTGATAGCTTCTAATATTTGGTCTATTTCTTTTGAATGTTGGTCTAGTACTTTTATTGTTGATGATGAGTCGTAAACAGACTTATTTATGGAGTCCATTTGATTTATGACTTTTTGTATAAATTCATTTCCTTGTTCAGCTTCTTTTGATGCTTCGAGTGCAGATTGTTTTACTATAGCTGAAGATTGAGCAATTTTTTGAATATTTAATGCCATTTCTTTCATAGAATCTGAAGTTTCTTTAGATATTGTCATTTGTTTTTGAGTACCACTTGATACTTCTTGTATAGTTAAGGCAACATGGTTAGTTGCTTTGACATTTTCATTTGTGATTGTTGTTAATTCTTCTGATGAAGAAGCTAATTCATTTGAAGTATTATTTACTTGATTAATCAGTTTTCTTATGTCTGTTTGCATTATGTCTACAGCTCTGGAAAGATCGCCTATTTCATCTTTTCTATTGAGATATGTTTTAGGAATATTTTTTGTAAGATTTCCAGTTGCAATGAGTTTTAAATGTTCAATTGTTAATTTAATTGGATTAGTAATATTTTTACTGAATATTAGAGCTATTATTAATGCAAGAATAAATGATGCAATTACAATTGTAAAAGTTGTTATTAAAATATTTTTTTTCAAGGATAATGAAGAAGAAATATTATAATTGATATTTATCATACCTATGACTTTAGTTTTTGTAGGATTCCATATGGGATTGTATAGTTTTATATATCCTTTATTATCTAAAATTTTTACAGTTTCTCCTTTAGAGACTTTTTCAAAGATACTTGGGTCTTTTAATGATTTACCTATATTTTTCTTTTCAGCATTGTTTGAAGTTTTGATTAGTTTGTCTTTTGCATAGATACTTATATCTCCAAGTGTAATACTGCTAATTTCAGTTAAAAATTCATCTTCAAATCCAACTTGTAGAGTTCCAATAATTTTTCCATTGTCTTTTATAGGAACAAAGGCACGAATTGCCAATCCACTTTTTCCAAATTCAAATCCGTTTATTGACTGCCCTTTCAGTGCTAGTTTTATAGATTCATTGTTGCTTTTGTCATCTCCAAATTTAGAACTATGAGCTCTTAAAAATACAATTCCTTTATCATCACCAAATTCGAGTATTTGCAAGTGATGTTCTTCTTTTAATCGTTGAAAAATAGGTGCAATTATTTTTTTTAATGCATTGCGGTCTTTATTTTTAAGAGCATTGACAATTTCAGGTTTGTTTGAATAGAGTTTTGCTAGGAATAGAGCTTCTAATGATTTTTTTTCAAGCTTGTAATTTACGACAGAGCAGGTGTGAGTTAAGTCATTGTAAATTAAATGATCTAAGTTATTTTTACTTTGATTGTATAGAATTGAAGAAGCAATAGATACTGGAATTATTGCAATTAAGACGAGCAGTAATAAAAGTTTTGCTCTTAATGTTTTAATGAATGATTTCATTATAAGTGGCCTCCTACTTTATTTATTATTTTCTAAAAACAATTCGACTTTTTTTTACAAAATCCTTTTTAAAAATTATTAAAAAAGCTTATAAATATACATAAAACAATAAAGTAATAGAATAAAAGTTTATTAATTGATATTTTTATTAAATTATCTGTTGATTTAAATATTTTAGTTTGAATTCAGACAATTATATTTAGTCTGATTTTTTTTTTTGTTTTTTCATAATTTAATATGGAAATATATTTTAATAGGGAGGTGACTTTGCAGTAAAAAAATACATAAAAAAACTATGTAAATAATAAAACAGATAAAGAGGGGGAAATAATCTATGAAAAAGGGAAAGAAAAATATGAGACTTAGCACCAAATTACTTATAGTTATATTGTTGTTGAGTTTATTGCCATTAAGTATTTCAACATATCTTAATTATAAAGAAGCTAAAAAAGCTTTAGAAGAGAGAGCTTTTGAACAGTTAATTTCTATAAGAGATATTAAAAAGATGCAAATTGAAACATATTTTTCGGATTTAATTACAGATATGAAAATCTTGAAAGATAATTATTTAGTTAAAAGAGGAATAGAAAATTATGAAAAGGCTTTTAAAATGGGAATAAATAGTGATGAGTATAAAAGGGTAGAAGCTGAATTTGGAGAAAAATTGAGAAAATATAAAGAAGTAAATGGTTATTATGATTTGTTTTTAATAACTAAATCGGGAGATGTTGTATATACTGCGGCAAGAGAACAAGACTTTGGAACAAATTTAATAAATGGGAAATATAAAGATACACCACTTGCTGAAGCATTTAATAAAGGACTTTATGATATAACACTTACTGATTTTAAATATTATGAAGTTAATAATGAAGCAGCTGCTTTTGTTTCAGGGCCTATAAAAGATGAAAATACAGGAGAAGTTAAGGGTGTAGTAGTATTTCAAATACCACTAGATGAAATTGATAATATAATGCATGAAAGGTCTGGACTTGGAGAAACCGGAGAAACATATGTTGTTGGACAGGATTTATTTATGAGAACGGATTCTAGGTTTTCACAGCAAAGTACGATTTTAAAATTAAAAGTTGAAACTGTTGCTGCTAAGGAAGCAATTGAAGGAAAAACAAACAATAAAATAATAAAAGATTATAGAGGAGTTAAAGTATTTAGTGCATATGCACCACTAAATATTAA
This sequence comes from Caminicella sporogenes DSM 14501, assembly GCF_900142285.1. Taxonomy (NCBI): domain Bacteria; kingdom Bacillati; phylum Bacillota; class Clostridia; order Peptostreptococcales; family Caminicellaceae; genus Caminicella; species Caminicella sporogenes. Next base: position 77,795 of record NZ_FRAJ01000006.1, read on the forward strand.
AGGTGTTAATTGGGCAATTTTAGCTGAAATAGATGAAAAAGAAGTTTTAGCAAATACAAAGAAATTGTTAAATAAAACATTAATTATATTTGGAATATCAGTAATTGTTATCATATTTGCAGCGTTAATTTTTTCTAGATTTATAGTAAATCCCATAAAACATTTGATGGATTTAATGTCTAAAGCGGAAAAAGGAGATTTGACTGTTAAGGCTAAGGTAAGTACGGGAGATGAAATAGAAGAATTGGCAAATAGTTTTAATAACATGATTGAAGGTCAAAGAAGAGTAATAGAAGAAGTGTTAAATGTAGCAAATCAAGTAGGAAATTCATCAGAAGAAACAAGTAGTGCATCAGAAGAGATGGCATCTTCAGCTCAAAATCAATCTGAAGCTATAGGAGATTTGACAGATGCAATGAATGAAATGAGTAGAGCGATAGGTGAATCTGCATCTAATGTTAATGAGATGGCAAATAATATAAATAAAATTAACGATTTAATGCAGGAGTTGGGAAAAACAGCAGATGATGTAGCAAAGAGTACCGAAGAAACCGTTACAACAATAGTAGATGTTACAAACTCACTACAGCAAATGAATGATTCTATAGAACTTGTAGCAAGCAATTCAAGTGATGCTAGTAGAGAGGCAGAAAATACTGTAAAGGTAGCTAATGATGGTAAAAAGGCAGTGGATAATACAATAGCCGAAATGGATAATGTAAATAGAGTAATGGAAGATTTAAGAGAGGTTGTTAAGGGGCTTGGAAAAGCAGCACTGCAAATAGGAGATATAGTAGAAGTTATTGATGACATAGCGGAACAAACTAATTTGTTAGCTCTCAATGCATCAATAGAAGCAGCAAGAGCAGGAGAACATGGGAAGGGATTTGCAGTGGTAGCTGCTGCAATAGGCGATTTAGCAGAAAAATCTGGAGAAGCCACAAAAGATATAGCAGCTTTAATAAAGAAAATACAAGAGGAAGTAGAAAATGCAGTTAATACAACTGATGAAGGTGTAAAACAAGTTGCAAATGGAGTAAATTTGGTGAAGAATACGGGAATGGCATTAGACAAGATATTTAAAGCTATAGAAAATACCAATCAATTGATTAATGAAATAGCAGCAAAAGCAGAAGAACAAGCAAAGGCAAGTAAGTCTATAATGGAAGCTGTACAAAAAGTAAATGAACTTTCAATGAGGGTATCAACATCAGTTGAAGAACAAGTAGCATCTATTGAAGGAGTAGTAGAAGCTGTAGAAAAGTTAAATGACTTATCACAGGGAGTAGCAGGTGTAGCTGAAGAACAGTCAGCGTCAAGTGAAGAAATATTAGCTACAGTTGAAAATATAAATGTCATGACTAAAGAAGTTGCATCGGGAAGTGAGGAAGTTGCTGCTGCAGCAGAAAATTTAGCAGAACAAGCGAAAAAACTTTTAGAAGTTGTATATAGGTTTAAAATATCTTAGAAAAAGAGTATTTTTAACTTATTTTATCCGCTGCAGTGTTTTAAATGATAGATTATTAAATGATTTTATATTTACTGCAGCGGATAAATAAATTACAAGTTAGATATGCCTCTTATAAATCAAGGAGGGGAAACAATGGCTGAAAATCAATATGTAGTATTTAGTCTATGTGGTGAAGAGTATGCTATAGATATACTTAAAGTAAATGAAATAAACAGATTAAAAGAAATTAAGATTACAAAAATACCTAAGACGCCTGATTATATAGATGGAATTATTAATTTAAGAGGAGATGTTGTACCTATATTAAATTTAAGGAAAAAATTTCATATGGAGCATAGAGATATAGATAAAGAAACGAGAATAGTAATTGTAAAAATAGGTTCAAAAATTATTGGATTGTTGGTAGATAGTGTATCTCATGTATTAACTTTAGAAGAAAAAGAGATAAGTCCACCACCTGAAGAAATAAAGATTAGTTCTCAGTATATTATAGGAGTAGGAAAAAAGGGAAGTAGAATGATATTTATATTAGATATAGAAAAATTATTTGATAGTAGCGAAAGGAAAGAGATAATGCAAATAGATGATAAAAGAGAATAGAAGGGTAAAGGGGAATTAATTATGGACAAATTTGATATGAATGATATTTATTATTCTATGTTCTTGGAAGAAACGAAAGAGCAAATTGAAAAAATTGAACAAGATTTATTGATATTGGAGAGTGGACAAGATGATATTGAAATTGTAAATGAAATATTTAGAATGGCTCATTCTATAAAAGGTGCATCTGCTACTATGGGTTTAGAGAATATGTCAAAGTTAGCTCATCATCTTGAAAACTTGCTTTCAAAAGTAAGGTCAAAAGAAATATCAGTTGATACAAATATTATTAATATATTTTTTAAAGGTATTGATATTTTAAAACAAATGCATTATCAGTTGAGCAGAGGTAAAGAGTATGATGAGAATATAGAAGGATTTATAAAAGAAATACAGATGGTAATTAATACTATAGAAGATAAAGGATATGATAAAGAAGAAGCTAATTTAGATTTAAAAAGTAAAGATGAACAAGAGATAGTTGAAGAAAAAGAATTGGATTTAGAAAAAAGTGAGCTAAAGTTGATTGAAGGAATAAATCCTGAATTGAATATATATAAAATAATAATTTTAATGAATGAAGATATGAGAATGAAATCTGTAAAAGCATTTTTAATAGTAAATAATTTATTAGGTATTAGTGATATTATAAAAACAGTTCCAGCAGAATTTGAAAAATTGTCTGATAGTGATTTTGGGAACAAATTTAAATTGATTATTGCAACTAATAGAGAGTATGAAGCTATATATGAAAATATAAATTCTATATCAGAAATAAAGAAAATATACATAAAAAGAGTAAGAGAAAGAAGAAAAGAGGATGTAAGAGTTCCTAAAAATGTAAAAATAGTAGAGTTGAAAGATGAGTTGAAAAAGAAAGAAATATCGACAATTAGAGTTGATATTAGCAAAATAGATAAATTGCTTAATTTAGTTGGTGAATTTATTATAGATAAGGAAAATCTCAATCAAATAAGTATAGAATTAAAGAGAAAATATAAAAATGATTTACATGTAAATAAATTGTTAAATGTACTTTCACATATAAATTATATTGGTTCAGAGCTTCAGGAAACGGTAATGTCTACGAGAATGTTGCCTTTAGAACATATATTCAATAGATTTCCGCGAATGGTAAGAGATTTGGCAAAGAGATTTGATAAAAACATAAAGTTTATAATTGAAGGAAAAGAAACTGAAATAGATAGGGGCATTATTGAAGAATTATTAGACCCTTTAACTCATATTTTGAGAAATTCAATTGATCATGGTTTTGAAAGCTGTGAAGAAAGAAAAAGAACAGGTAAAGATGAAGTTGGGATTTTAAAGTTAAGTGCAAGACACGAAGAAAATAATGTAGTGATTGAAATAGAAGATGATGGAAGAGGTATAAACATAGATAAGATAAAAGAAAAAGTTTTAGAAAGAAGTTTAGCAACTGAAGAAGAATTGAAAAAATTATCAGATAAAGATATTTTACAGTTTATATTTGAACCGGGTTTTTCTACTGCTGAAAAAGTAACAGATATATCAGGTAGAGGTGTAGGACTTGATGTTGTAAAATCAAATATAAGCAAATTAAATGGAATAATAGATATAAAAACAGAAAAAGGAAAGGGTACAAAATTTATAATAAGACTGCCACTTACACTTGCAATTGTACAGGCTTTGCTTATCAAAGAAGGAGAATATATATTTGCAATACCTATTTCTTCTATAATTGAAATGATTAGGCTTAAAGGTAGAGAGATAGAAGAAAGGATTCATAAAATAGATAATTTAGAAGTTTTTGATTGGAGAAATCAAGCTATTCCCGTTATAAGAGTAGGAGAATATTTTGGAATAGCTAAAAAGACAGATAGTAATAAATTATTTATAGTTGTTGTTGGATATTTGGAGAAGAGATTTGCATTTATTGTTAGCAAACTCATGGGGGAACAGGAGATAGTTATTAAATCTATGGGAGAATTTATAGGAAATGGTAAGTTGTTTGGAAATATTAAAGGTATTTCAGGTGTAAGTATTTTAGGTGATGGAAGTTTTGCTCAAATAATAGATGTAGCCTCTATGAGTAAAAAATAGGGGAGGAGTGGGAATGGATATTGCTTCACAATCGATTAATAATGAAATTATGATAAAGGAATTAAGGTTTAAAGCTGATATTGAAAATTATACAAAAGTTAGAAATTATTGCAGAGAAGTTGGAAAATTGATTTTAAAAGATAATAATAGAGTTTTTGAATATTTACTTTGTATTGATGAAATATTTATTAACAGTATTATACATGCATATAGAAAAAATAATGGAAATATAGATGTTAAATTTATTTTAAATGAAAAATATTTAATTACAAAAATTAGGGACTATGGAGTAGGTATACCTAAAACATATACTAAAAAAATTATATTTACAGATGATGATATATTATCTGAATCAGGACGTGGATTGTATATAGTTAATAGTTTAGCAGATAAATTAGAAATTAAAAATTGTGAAGATATAGGAACGGAAGTTAGTATTTATTTTGAAAGGGTGAGATAACATGATGATTGAAACATCTATAAAAGAAGATATAAAAATAATAAAAGTTTTTGGAGAAGTAAATTTTGAAAATCATATAGAATTTAAAGAGGGATTATTAAGGAGTATACAAGGTAATGAAAACAAAATTGTATTAGATATGGAAAAACTTGCATATTTAAATAGTATGGGGCTTAGTACTATTGTTAAAGCTTATTCTGAACTAAAAAAGAGGAAGGGCGAACTTAAACTGTGTTCACTTCAAGAGCATATAAAAAAATTATTTGCAATTACTAAGCTAGATAAAATAATAAATATCTATGAAAATAGTGAAGATGCTCTTAAAGCATTTCAAACTTTAAATATAGATAGAAAGTGAGAGCTGGTCAATGATTTATTTGGACAGCGAAAACCTTTTAAGAGAAAATAAAAAATTAAAGGAAAAATTAAAAATAGTATTAGAACAAAATAAAAGATTTAAGAACGATTTAAAATATGCTCAAAAAATACAAGAGTATATACTGCCAATAGGTAAACATGAATTTAATCAATATGAAATTTACTGTAATCATGTACATACTAATTATTTAGGTGGAGATTTTTATGATGTCTTTAAATTTGATGACAGAAAGATAGTAATGTATATTGCAGATGTTTCTGGACACGGAGTAGCTTCTTCACTATTTACTTTATTTTTAAAACAATCTATAAGGGGAATAAGTAATTCTTTTCATTTGAACAGACAGCCTATTACACCTTCGGAGATATTGAGAAAACTACAGTGTAGATTTAATGACTTTAATACAGATAAAGAATTATATATTGGTGTTTTAGTAGGAGTTTTAGATATATATGACAATGAAATAATTTTAGCCAATGCAGGACATAATGTGGAACCACTTCATTTTAAGAAAAAAGAAAACGAAGTGATTTCTTACGATATAAGAGGCTTTCCTATAAATAACTGGTTTGATGATAATACATTTTTTACATTATATGATGAAAAGAAGATATATTTAAATGAAGAAGATAGATTGATTTTCTTAACTGATGGTGCTACGGAAGCAAAATCTATTGATGGTAAAATATTAGGTATAAAAAAGATTGGAGAATTGATGAAGCAGAAGGAAAGTGGTATGTGTGAAGAGTATTTTGAGAGTTTAATTAACATGATAATTAATCATATTGGTAAAAATGAGCTTGAAGATGATATAGCTTTATTATGTTTAAGGAGAAAAAAAGATTAGCGACATTTTGACGCTAATCTAATCTTTTTTGTGTCAATTAACAAAAGCATTATATATTGCTTTAACGGCTTTTTCAAAATCTTTATTTTCAACTCCAATGATGATATTTATTTCACTAGAACCTTGATCAATCATCCTAACATTTACATTAGCTTTAGCTACCGCAGAAAAAAGTTTTGCAGCAATGCCCGGAGTATAAGCCATTCCGTGACCTACTGTAGCTATAAGTGCTATGTTTTCATATATGTCAATTGAATCAGGTTTGCATTGTTTGTTAATTTCATTTATTATTTTATCGATTTTGTTTTCCAGTTTTGAACTTTCTATAACTAGCGATATATTGTCAATTCCCGATGGCAAATGTTCAAATGGAATACTATTTGCTTCAAGTATAGAAAGAATTTTTCTAACGAATCCAATATCTGAATTCATGAAATTTTTTTGAATTGCTATTACAGTAAAATCTTTTTTACCTGCTATACCAGTTATACTATTTTTTCTAATATTATAATTTTTGTCATTGAAAATAATTGTACCGGGATTTTCAGGTTCGTTTGTATTTCTTATATTTACAGGTATATTAGCTTCACGTACGGGGAAAATAGTATCTTCGTGTAAAACTTTAGCTCCCATATAAGAAAGTTCACGCAGTTCATCATAGGTAATTTTTTCAATTCGTTTAGGATTGTCAATTATTTTAGGGTCTGCCATAAGAAAACCTGAAACATCTGTCCAATTTTCATATACCTTTGCTTTTACAGCTTGGGCAATTATAGCTCCAGTTATATCTGAACCACCTCTAGAAAATGTTTTTATTTTTCCATTTGGAGTACAGCCATAAAAACCCGGTATTACGGCATATTTATGTTTTTGAAGCCGTTTGCTGACGGCTTCTTGTGTTTTTTTTGCATCAAATGAACCATATTCGTCAAAGAAAATTATTTCAGTTGGGTCAATAAAGTCATATCCTAAGTATTCAGCTAATATAAGGCCATTTAAGTATTCTCCACGACTTGCAATATAATCTACAGATTCATATTTATTAATTCTTTCTTTAATATTTTCAAGATGATAATTAATGTCAATAGATAGACCTAAATTATCAACTATATCAATAAATCGATTTTTGATAATATCAAATAGTTCATTATATGGAACAGAATGTTTAATATGGGCATGACATAAATATAATAAATCAGTAATTTTAGTATCATTTTCATATCTTTTGCCGGGAGCAGATACGACAATATATCGATAGTTTTTATCTGAAAAAATGATATCTTTGACTTTTTTTATTTGATTTGCATCAGCTAGAGATGAACCACCAAATTTTGCTACTTTTAAACTCATTTCTTTTTCCTCCTAATTAATATTTAAAGTTATTATACAATAAAAGACATATTATTTGAGTATATATTTTGCAAATAATTATGAAAATTTGATTTTAATAAAAAAGAAGGATTATTAGAAAAAATATTGAATAATTCTTATTAATGAAAAAAATAATTTATATAGTAAAATATTTTAATTTGTTACATTCAAATAATACGGGAGGGAGATTTAATGAGTGTAAAAGATTTTTACATAGAAGAAAATAATAAGGCATTAAGAAGTTATAAAGAAACTTTAGAAGTAATAAGAAAAATAAATGAAGAAACAGAAAATTTAAATATCAATAAATATAATAAATTTTTTAATTATGTTTCAAAATTTATTTTAGAAATGGCAGATTTGGAAGCAAAAATTGATGAAGATTATTTTAAAAGTAAGACTTTTGAACAGCTATTAGAGGAAAATAATAAATTGTATGAAGAAATGCTTCCAGCGAAATATGAATTTAGTTTTGCAAATCCAAGCTTTTGTGTAAAAGAATTTGGAAATGAGATAGGTCAGATTCTCTGCTATATTTATAGCAGAGTAAGAGGATATATTTCATTTGCTTTTACCCATAAAATATTTAAAATGGAGAAAAATAATAGACTATTTATAGATGTTTATAATTATTTAAAAGATAAAAAAGATAGTAAGGAATTGAAAAATATAATTAAAAAATATGTTACAGAGGATTTAAATAAAGATTTTAAACAGTATATTTATGAAACTTTTAGTAAAGATTATACATATTATACTGATATTACTTGTAATTCTGATTTAAATGATTTAAGGTATCTTTTCAAGTATGGAAAATATATAACTGAAAATGAAATAAAAACAGCTAAGTTTTTAAATGATTATTCTGATGATAAATTAAATGTACTGGCTCAAATGATAGTTAAAGCATATATTGAAGGATTTAAGAGGGATAATAAAGATATTACATTGAGGTCTAATGTAAGAATAGTTGCTAATGCAGGTCAAGAGAAAATAACGAAAGGAGTAATAGAACATTTAAGGAAAAATAATTTATATGGATATGTAGCAGAAGTTGTATCAACAGATTATAATAAACAGTATGATTATGACCATAAATTTGATAATGCTCTATATTTAGATGAAGAGTTTGCAAAATTATCTAATAAAGCTTTTGAAACTGAAGCTGAGAAGAATAAAGAAATATTAAAGGATTATTCTGGAATAATACTTATAGAAAGATTTGGAGAAGAACCATTTAGTCCAAAGAGTAAGGAAGAGAGATTGACCCTAAGTGAGAATCAGCAGAGTATATACCAGACTATTCAAAATGAAAGACGTCAATTAATTGAAAAATATATTCCAGAAAATGAAAGAAGTTTCTGTATAATAGCATTTCCTACTCCAGAAATAGGGGAAAATTTTGAAGAAATTTTTGAAGATATATTAAAGGTAAATATGCTTGACAGTGAAAAATATGAAGTTATTCAGCAGGTAATAATAGATACACTTGACAAAGGTAAGTATGTACATATAAAAGGTAGAGGCGATAACGAAACAGATATAAAGGTGCATCTTCACAAAATAAATAATCCTGAAAAAGAAACAAATTTTGTGAATTGTGTAGCAGATGTAAATATACCTGTTGGAGAAGTATTTACATCTCCTGTATTAAAAGAGACAAGTGGAATTCTTCATGTAAAAGAAATATATTTAAGAGGTTTTAAATATAATAATTTAAAATTAAAATTTGAAGATGGATATATTACTGATTATACTTGTACTAATTTTGAAAATGAAGAAGAAAATAAAAAATATATAAGGGAAAATTTGTTATTTCCGCATAAAACTCTACCTATTGGAGAGTTTGCTATAGGTACAAATACTTTTGCATATGTAATAGCAAAAAAACATAATATAACTAATAAGCTTCCAATACTTATAATAGAAAAGATGGGACCACATTTTGCAGTAGGAGATACTTGTTTTGCATGGTCAGAAGACAATCCAGTTTATAATTTTTTAGATAAGAAAGAAATAATTGCTAGAGATAATGAAAAATCAATACTTAGGAAAACTGATGTATCTAAAGCTTATACAAATTGTCACACAGATATAACTTTGCCATATGATTCACTAGAGAAAATATCAGTAATAACAGAAGATGGTGAAGAAATAGATATAATAAGAAATGGAAGATTTGTACTAAAAGGAACAGAAGAACTTAATAAGCCATTTGAAGAAATGTAGTGTTAAAATTTATGAGTTGAAGGATTTATCCTTTGACTCTATTTTTTATATGTAGTACCCTAATATTTATAATATATATAGCTAAATTCATAATATTTAAATATGTATGGGGAGAAGATAATATGGTTGATTTAAAGGTTTTTCTAAAAAGACGTAAAAATTTGTTAGCTTCAATAATTTTATTAGCTTTACCGGCAGTAGGAGAAATGAGTTTAAATACATTATTGGGTTTATCTGATACTTTGATGATAAGTTATTTTGTAGGTTCTGAAGGATTAGCAGCAGTAGGATTTGCTAATCAAATTATTTTTACATTGATTTTTATTTTTTCATCGTTCAATACAGGAGCTACAGCGATGATAGCTAGGGCTTATGGAGAAGAAAATTATAAAAAACTTAATAGAGTTGCAGGACAAGGATTATCTATCAATATTTTTATAGGTATTATAATAACTGTATTAGCATTGTTGTTTGCAAAAGAAATTTTCAGTATATATGATATGACTCAGGAAGTAATGCATCTTACATTAGATTATTTCTATATTGTAATATTCGGCTGTATTTTTATGTTTTTATCTTTTTCTTATGCTGCAATTTTAAGAGGTGCTGGGAATACAGTTACACCTATGATTATTACAGGGATAGCTAATATATTAAATATTATAGGAAATTATATATTAATCACTGGATGGGGACCTTTTCCAAAGATGGGTATTGCTGGTGCAGCATGGGCTACTACAATTTCTAGAATGATTGCAGCTGTTTTATATACTTTTATTTTATTTAATCCAAAGGGAAATGTATATATAAAATTAAAATATATGAAAATTACAAAAAATATATTAAAACCTTTATGGAATTTGAGCTATCCGGGTGCAGTTGAACAAGCACTTATGCAGACATCATTTATTGCTGTAGGAGTTATAGTATCTAAATTAGACACTATTTCAGAAGCAGCATTTCGTATTCTTATAAATATAGAATCAATATCATATATGCCGGCAGTAGGATTATCAATTGCTGCAGCAACGTTAGTCGGAAAATCATTAGGAGAAAGAGATATTAATAAAGCGGTAGAAATAGGATATACTGCATCGGCATTTGGTGCTATGTGGGGTATTTTTATGGGAATTATATTCTTAATTTTTCCTAAACAATTATTGGCTATATTTACACCAGATATAAATGTAATATCGGTTTCTGTTGCAACTATGTATGCAGTAGGTATTAATCAGCCTTTTTTAAATTTTATGATTGTAATGACAGGTGCATTAAGAGGAGCAGGTGATACTAGGAGTGTAATGATTATAACTTCGATAAGGTTGTGGTTGTTTTTTATTCCTCTGACATATGTTTTTACAATCATGTTAAAACAAGGATTAGCAGGAACTTGGTATGGAGAAATAATTTCAATGTTTATTTTCTGTATAGTTGTTTTTATGAGATTTAGAAGTAAAAAATGGACAAACATAAAAATAGATGTAAAAGATTAAATGTGGAAAATAGTAAAAAAGATTAGGTATGATAATAAATCATACCTAATCTTTTTTCAAATGTGCTCCTCTAATCAAAAAATCTAAAACCATTTCTTTTTCTTTAGGGTCTTCGACTTCTACAACTATGTTTTCAGGATGTTCTTTTACAATGTACATTGCTCCGATTATAGACTTAGCATTAACTTTAATTTCTCCAGATTTTAAATATACTTTTCCCTTTAGTTTAGAAACAAATTTTACAAATTTATCAATATCTTCTATTTTTACAAAAGTAGCTTGCATGAAAAAACTCTCCCCCCATTCTTTAATTTTTTACTAATATAACATAAATATACTTATATTTGCAAGGAAGACTAGCTGAATTATAAAATTAAGCCAAGGAATCATTCCTTGGCTTAGTATTATACAATTGGTATAAAAGTTTTTAAATCATACATGTGAAATTGTATTGGTAAAGAATCAGTAACAATTTTAGCTTGAAGTTTTTTTGATTTTTTAATTTTTTGTTTTAAACTTTCAAAATCTATATTTGATAATATAATGCCATTTTTTAAGTTAGATTTAGTGTTTGCAACGAATTTATTTTTACCAGTTATTTGGCATTGAATTTTAATGGAATCTTGTCCATTTATTGAAATTTCTCCAAGTAAATTTTCTTTTCCTACTGTTTTACCAAAGAATATACTTCCATCTTCTAATAATAAATAACCTTTCATTTTTTAACCTCCTCATATTTTTGCCTCACTGGACAAAATTAATATTATAAAAAATACATATACAGAATAATGAATAAATATACATTTTTAAATATTATAACATATTCTGATATAATTTCAAGATATTTTTTGAAAATATCATTTGTCTTTTTTGTTAATTATAATAAATATAGTGTTTAAAAAACTGTTATTTTCAAGTTTTAATATTATTGATAATATAATATACTGTAAAATATGATATACTTACTTTAATAAAAATATTTTTTAATAACAAATGAAATTATGGAGAGGGTATGTATGAAAAAGTGTTCTATTTGTAATAAAAATTTGGCAGTTATATATACAACTAGGATTGAAAATGGAAAACCTGAAATAAAGGGATTATGTATAGAATGTGCTAGAAAGATGGGTATACCTGTCATTGATCAGCTTATGCAGCAAGTTGGAATGACAAAAGAAGATATTGAAAACTTAACTGAACAGATGAATGAAATGTTTGAAGATATGGATGAGCTTGATAGTGATGATTCACTTATGAATTTTTTAAACAATCCTTTTTCATTTATGAAGGATTTAGATGGAGAGAATAAAACTTCTAAACAGGAAAAAGATTTTGTAAGTGATAAAGGTATAAAGAAAGAAAAAAATGAAAGTAAGAAATTTAAGAAAAAGAAAAAGTATTTAGAAACTTATGGAATAAACTTAATTGAAAAAGCTAAAAATAAGGAGATAGACAGAATAGTTGGAAGAAATAAGGAAATAGATAGAGTAGTACAGATTTTGAATAGGAGAACAAAAAATAATCCCATACTTATTGGAGAACCGGGAGTTGGAAAAACAGCTATTGCAGAAGGATTAGCAGTTAGAATTGTAGAAAAAAAAGTTCCGACAAAATTATATAATGCAGAAATATATCTTCTTGATTTAACTGCTATTGTAGCAGGTACACAGTTTAGAGGACAGTTTGAAGGACGTATGAAAAATATTATAAATGAAGCTAAAGAGTGTGGAAATGTAATTTTAGTAATTGATGAAGTTCACAATATCATGGGTGCAGGAGAAGTTCATGGAGGAGTAATGAATGCAGCGAATATTTTAAAACCTGCTCTAGCTAGAGGTGATATACAGATTATAGGTGCAACAACTATTGATGAATATAGAAAACATATTGAAAAGGATTCAGCATTAGAAAGAAGATTTCAACCTGTATTAGTTGAAGAACCTACGATAGAAGAAACCATAGAAATCTTAAAAGGTATAAAAGATTATTATGAAGATTTTCATAAGGTAAAAATATCAGATGAAGTTATTGAAGCTGCTGTAAAGTTATCAGAAAGATATATTACTGATAGATATTTACCAGATAAGGCAATAGATATTATTGATGAAGCAGGTTCAATGGCTAATCTTAAAAATAAGGGACTTATAGAACTTGAAAATTTAAAAGAAGAAATGAAAAAAATACAAGAAGAAAAGGCAAAAGCTGCTATTGATAATGATTTTGAAAGAGCTGCTGAGTATAAAATGAAAGAGATTAAATTGCAAAAAGAGATTAAAGAAATAGAAAAAGAATTAAATGAAGTAGAGATTACTATTGACGATATAGCTTTTGTAATAGAATCTTGGACTAAGATACCTGTACAAAAAATTACGGAAGAAGAAGCTCAAAGACTGTTAAATTTGGAAGAAAGACTTCATAAGAGGGTAGTAGGTCAAGATAAGGCAATAAAAAGTTTAGCTAGAACGATAAGACGCAATCGTTCAGGTTTTAGAAAGAAGAAAAAGCCTTCATCATTTATATTTGTAGGACCTACTGGAGTAGGAAAAACAGAAGTTGTAAGAGCTTTGGCTGAAGAACTTTTTGGAAGCGAAGATGCTATGATACGTATAGATATGTCAGAGTATATGGAAAAACATACAGTTTCAAAATTGATTGGAGCTCCTCCGGGATATATAGGATATGACCAAGGAGGTCAGCTTACAGAAAAAGTTAGAAGAAAACCTTACTCTGTTATTTTATTAGACGAAATTGAAAAAGCTCATCCTGATGTATTTAATATGCTTCTTCAAATTCTTGAAGATGGAAGACTTACAGACAGTCAAGGAAGAACAGTATATTTTGAAAATACAGTTATCATAATGACGTCAAATGCAGGTACTCATTTTAAATCTACTGGAATGGGATTTGCAAAGGAAGGATATGAAGCTTTAGAAAGTAGTGTAAAAGAAGCATTAAGGGAAATATTTAGACCTGAATTTTTAAATAGGATAGATGAAATTATAGTATTTACAAAACTTACAAAAGAGCAACTTCGTCAAATAGTAGACCTTATGTTAAAAGAAGTAATCGAAGAAGCTAAGGAAAAAGAAATAAATGTAGAAATTTCAGAAGAAGTAAAAGAATTTATTTTACAAAGAGGGTATGATGAAAAATATGGTGCTAGGCCACTGAGAAGAACTATCCAAAGATATATAGAAGATGAAATAGTACAGTATTATCTTGAAAATAAAATTAAAGCAGGAGATACTATTGAAATAATTCTCAAAGATGAAAAAATAGTTATAAATAACTTAAGAGACGATAAATAGTATCGTCTCTTAAGTTAAAATATCAGCTTTAGTTTTAATAATCGGTTTTTAAATTCTTCGATTATTTTCTTTTCTTCTTCATAATTTTTTGCTTCAAATGTTACAGAGAGCCTTACATATGGTTCTGGAGTATTCCATGGGACAGTACATATAAAAGCATTTTTTAATAGATATAGAGAAAAGTCTTCTGCATTTTCAAAGGTTTTACCTGACTTAGTTCCCTTCGGAATAGGTAGGTAACAGTAGAAAGTAGCTTTTGGTTTTTCTACATTAAAACCGACTTCTTTTAAGGCTTTAATTAACAAATCAAGCCTTCGAGAATATTTTTCAGAATTTTTCTTTATGATTTCAGGATGATTTAAAGCATATACTCCTGCTTTTTGTATAGCTCTAAACTGACCTGAATCTGAGTTGGCTTTTACTCTTGCATATATATTTATTACATCTTGATTTCCTGCAATAAAAGCAAGTCTCCATCCAGTCATATTAAATATCTTAGAAAGAGAATGGATTTCTACACCTACTTCTTTTGCACCATCTATTGATAAAAAACTTAAAGGTTCTATACCGTCAAAAGTTAAAGGTGCATAAGTAGAATCTGCTACAACAATGATTTTGTTTTTGTGGGCAAATTCAATTACTCTTTTGTAAAAATCTTTATTGGCAATTTGACCAGTAGGATTATTTGGATAATTTATATATAAAAGTTTAGATCTATATAAAATTATATTTGGTATATTAGAAAAATCGGGATAAAAATTATTGGCTTTAGTTAAGGGAAGTCCATAAACTACTCCGCCTAGATATTTGGTATGAGTAGATATGATTGGATAGCTTGGCAGAGTAGTAATAGTAATGTCGCCGGGATTTATAAAGCATAATGGCAGCATTGATAAAATTGATTTTGCTCCTATTCCATGTAAAATTTCTTTATATGGGTCAATATTGTCAACTCCAAAAACTTCTTTTAAGTATTTGGCAGCAGCCTTTTGAAATTCTGGGATACCATTATCTGAGTAATGTCTATTTTCTGGTTTTCCGGCTTCTTCTTTTAGGATTTTTACGATATTTGAATTAGCAGGAGAATCGGGTTCTCCTATGCCCATATCTATAAGTTTAATATAGGGAAAATTTTTTTTAATTTCTTCTTTTGCTCTCTTTATTTTCATAAATTTATAATCTTGTTTCGTTATATCAAAACTTTTATCTCTAAATCTATCAGCAATCATATCAATTATAAAATTCAATATACTCTCCTCCTTTAAAACAAAGACAAAAGCAAAGACTCTTAATTTGCTCATAAAATATTTTATTCCATGTAAATATGAAACGTTCATGTACTTTATAGCATTATATAGACAACTATTTTAATAATTAAAGAATTTAGTGTGTTAAGTTTTGGTATATATTTATTGATTGAAACTATATAAAAATTGTGGTATCATATTGTTTGCAGATTACGAAAATCTGTATTTTTATAAGTTGTTTAATGAAAAATTTAATATTTTATTAATTTAGTTCTTTACCACGAAGGTAGGGCAATATTGCTCTATCTTTTATTTTTTGAAAATATAGAGGAGGTTGGTATTATGTCTAAAACTAATGAACTTGTAAAAGCTAGTTTGTTTTTATCATTGGGATTAATTTTACCTTATGCTTTTCATGCAACTGGAATGGCTGGACCTATATTTTTACCAATGCATATACCTGTACTTTTATGCGGATTTGTACTTGGTGAAAGATATGGAGTTATGATAGGTTTTATTACTCCATTTTTAAATTCTTTTCTTACAGGTATGCCGCCTTTATATCCAGTAGCAATATCTATGGGATTTGAGCTAGCAACTTACGGATTTATAACAGGGTATTTGTATAAAAACAAGAGAGTAAATGTTTATATATCTTTGATAATAGCTATGATTATAGGTAGATTTATTTCTGGAATTGCAAATTATTTATTATTGACATTAGGAGGTAAAGTTTTTGTATTTAAGATGTTTTTAATGTCAGCATTTATAAAGTCTATTTGGGGAATTTTAATTCAGATTGTATTTATACCAATTATTATTAAAGCTATAGAAAAAAGGAAGGTAAGTGTAAATGAATAACAGGGAATTTTTTAATAAAGTGGCATTTAAATGGGATGAAATGTGTATACATGATGATAAAAAAATAAAAAAAATAATTGAATTATCTAATATAAGGGAAAATTCTAAGATATTAGATGTGGGAACTGGTACAGGTGTATTAATTAAGTATTTGATTGAAAAAAATCCATTGAAAGTTGTTGCAGTAGATATTGCTGAAAAGATGATAGAAGTTGCCAAAAGTAAATATGAAGATAAAAGAATTCAGTTTATTGTAAGTGATATTATGGATTATAAAGAAAATAAAGATTTTGAATACATATTTATCTATTCAGCGTATCCACATTTTAAAGATAAAAATAAATTGTTTAGACATTTATATGACCTTATTAGTGTTGGTGGGAAAATAATTATTGCACATTCGGAAAGTAAGGAAAAAATAAATGAAATTCACAGTAAAAATGAGAATGTTAAAGATGATAAGCTGCCACCTGTAGATGTAACAGCAGGAATAATGTCAAAGTATTTTAAAGTAGAAATAGCTATTGATAATGATGAGATGTACTATATATCTGGAGTAAAGAAAAAATGATGTCATAATTTATGACATCATTTTTTCTTTTATGTTAAAGACAATTTCTTCAATGATTTCTTTTATTTTAAGATTTCTTGTACCGGGGATATAGATTCCATGTTTTTTTAAAGGAATTATGTATTTTGTACAATTCATTTCAAAAACTGTCTTAGAAATTAGCGGTGTAATTTCTCCTTTTATGCCTCCACTGCATATTATTCCTATAGGACCTATTATGCAATCAGGTTCATTATTTTTACAAAAAAGGAAAATACTTCTTTCGCCAGTTAAACCTTCATCTGCTCCAGCTTTTATCATATTAGAAGTAGCTACTTGATTAGTTCCTAAAGCTATCAAATATATATTTTTTCCTATTTCTTTTCTTATTTTTTTAATGACAGTTTGACCGAGGCCTGCTCCTTGAGCATCTAAAATAGCTACTTTCATGTCTATTCCTCCATATTAAAAGTAAGAGTTATTGAATTAGACAAGTTTAGTATAACATATAAATAATAAATATTATATTTTAAAGGAAATTAATGTTTTATATAGAATATTAACATTAATCAGATATATAAATAAATGTGCATCTATAGAAAATAAGATGCATATTATAGAAATGATTGGAGGGAAAGAATATGGATTTTAAATTTTTAAAAAGTCAGGACCCGGAGTTATATGAAAGTATTATATTAGAAAAAGAAAGACAAGAAAATAAGATTGAGCTTATTGCTTCTGAAAACTTCACTAGTAGAGCTGTAATGGAAGCTATGGGGTCACCTCTTACAAACAAGTATGCGGAAGGTTATCCAAGCAAGAGATATTATGGGGGATGTGAGTATGTAGATATAGCAGAAAATCTAGCACGTGACAGAATGAAAAAGTTATTTGAAGCAGAGCATGCAAATGTTCAGCCACATTCAGGTTCTCAAGCTAATATGGCAGTTTATTTTGCAGTATTAAATCCCGGAGATAAGATAATGGGTATGAATTTATCTGAAGGAGGACATTTAACTCACGGAAGTCCAGTTAATTTTTCAGGAAAATTATATAATGTAGTTTCATATGGAGTAGACGATGATGGATACATAAATTATGAAAAACTTAGAGAGTTAGCTATAAAGGAAAAACCTAAGATGATTGTAGCTGGAGCGAGTGCTTATCCAAGAATAATTGATTTTAAAAAGATAAGAGAAATTTGTGATGAAGTAGGAGCTTATATGATGGTAGATATGGCTCATATAGCTGGATTAATTGCAGTTGGGCTTCACCCTAGTCCAGTACCATATGCTGATTTTGTAACTACAACTACTCATAAAACTTTAAGAGGACCTAGAGGTGGAGCTATACTCTGCAAAGAAAAATATGCTAAACTAATAGATAAGAGTATATTTCCGGGTATACAAGGTGGACCTCTTATGCATATTATAGCAGCAAAAGCCGTTTGCTTTAAAGAAGCTATGTCAGATGAATTTAAAGAATATCAGAAAAATGTGATAGAAAATGCAAAAACTTTAGCTAATGCTCTTCAAGATAGGGGATTTAATTTAGTTTCAGGAGGAACGGATAATCATTTGATGTTAGTTGATTTAAGAAATAAAAATATAACTGGTAAAGCAGCAGAGCATTTATTAGACGAAATAGGTATTACTGTAAATAAAAATACTGTACCAAATGAAACGGAAAGTCCATTTGTAACTAGTGGTATAAGAATAGGAACACCTGCTGTTACAACTAGGGGTTTTGGAAAAGAAGAAATGGTAGAAATAGCTGATATTATAAGCTGGACTATAGATAATAGAGATAAAGATTTGACACATGCAAAAGAACGTGTTAAAAAGCTTTGTGAAAAATTTCCACTTTATAAATAATAATTGATTAATTAATAAGGCTATCTCAAAATGATTTTTTAATCATTTTGGGATAGCCTTTAAATATTTGAGATTATAAAAGTTATAATCAAGAACTAATAAAAAAATCAAAGAATATAAAAAAATAGTAAAAAATGATTCTACATAATATTAAAATATATTAGATTTTAGAATTTTTGAAGACATTTTTGTTTATCTTACGAAAATGTAAGATTAAAATAATAATTTGTTAGATAAATAAATGGTCAAAACGTTCAAATTTATATAAAATATAACTAGAATAATATAATAAAAAAATATGTAGGTAGATAATTATGAATTTTAGAAAATATATATTAGACAAGAAGTATTTGATTTTATTTTATATTATTTTAATGGGATTTATATCATTAGTAATATATTTAGATGTAACTATAAAAGTAAGGTTAGATAATATATTATATATAAATTTTGTTTCTATTGTTTTATTTTTATTTTACTTAATAGGAGAATATTTATTATATAAAAGATATTATGAAGATATAAATTATATTATAAAAAACCGAAAAGAAAATATAATTAATTGTTTGCCTAATTTTGGTACTTACATACATAGTTTGTATAATAAGCTTTTAATTAGTATATATGAGCAACAGAATAAAAAAATAGAGAAGTTATGTGAAGAAAAAAGAGAAAATTTAGAGTTTATTACTTCATGGGTTCATGAAATTAAAATTCCTATTTCAGTAAGTAGATTGATTATAGAAAATAGTGCAGCAAAATCTAAAGAAGAAATATTAGAGAGTTTAGAAGAAGAAATTGATAAAATAGAAAAATATGTTGAGCAAGTATTGTATCATTCAAGAATAGATGATTTTTCAAAGGATTATTTGATAAATGAAACAGATATAGAAAAAGTTGTAAAAGAGGTTGTAAAAAAACATGCTAAGGTTTTTATAAATAAAAAAATTAAGATTGATATTAAAGATGTAAATATAAGTGTACATACTGATAAAAAATGGTTGATGTTTATAATCAATCAAATTGTAGATAATTCGTTAAAGTATACCGAAAAAGGTGGTTATATAAAAATTTATGCAGAGAAAGATGAAAAAGAAAAAAGACTTATAATTGAAGATAATGGTATAGGGATAAAAAAGGAAGATATATCAAGAGTGTTTGATAGAGGATTTACTGGATACAATGGAAGGAAAAATTATAAATCAACGGGAATGGGTCTTTATTTATCAAAGAAGTTAGCAGTAAAATTAGGACATGATATAACAATAGAATCAAAATTTAAGAAATATACGAAAATAGTGATACATTTTCCTAAATTGATAGATTATTTTAATGTTACGAAAATATAAAATTGAGATTTGAGATGATTTGAGATTATATTTTATAATATAAATTAAAATAAAAATAATTTTGTAAAGGAGTGAAAGAATGAAAAAAATTATTAGTTTTATGCTTATATTTATAATAGGTATAAGTGTGGTAGGCTGTGGAGCAAAAAAAGAAAAAGTATCTTTAGAAGATTTAAAAGTTATGCCTAAGTTTGATCTCAAAGATGTAAATGATAAAAAGGTTAATAATGAAATATTTAAAGGAAACAAACTTACAATGATAAATATATGGGCGACTGGCTGAGGCGCATGTATACAAGAGATGTCTGAGTTGCAGGCATTATATGAAGAAATGAAAGGACAGGAAGTAAATATTATAGGTATTGCTGCTGATGGTATTGATAATGAAATTGGCGTATTAGATATTTTAAGAAAGACAGATGTAACATTTATAAATATAATACCAGATGAAAAATTTATGAATGATTTTATAAGTAAAATAAGAGCTGTACCAACATCTATACTTGTAAATGATAAAGGAGAGATTATAGGTAAACCTATAGTTGGTTCAAGGAATAGAGAGGGATATAAAGAAATAATAGAAGAAGCTTTGAAAAGTATAAATTAGGTGGAGGTTATGAGAGATAAAATAAGAAAAATAATATTTATATTAGGATTTGTTTTTATTGGATTAGGCATATATCGAGGGGAAGTTGGAAAAACATTCATAAAGGCAATAAATATATGTCTGGAGTGTATAGGAATTGGTTAATATGAAGAGAAAATTAGTTCAAATAATAACTAGCATAGGTATAAATAGTTATTTTAAGGGTTTTTTTGAAGGGAATATTTATAAAGGAAATTTGAAAAAAATATGTGTACCCGGACTTAATTGCTATTCTTGTCCGGGTGCATTAGGTTCTTGTCCCATTGGTTCATTACAAGCGATTATATCTGATATAAAATATAAGTTTTCATTTTATGTAGTTGGGTTTTTAATGTTGATAGGAGGTTTATTAGGGAGATTTATATGTGGGTGGTTATGTCCTTTTGGATTAATTGAGGAATTACTTTACAAAATACCTTCTCCAAAGTTTAGAGTGAGTAAAAGATTTGAAAAATTAAAATATTTAAAGTATGTAATATTAATTGTATTTGTAATTTTACTGCCTATGTTTTGGGTTAATGATATAGGTATGGGTTCTCCAACTTTTTGTAAATATATATGTCCTGTTGGAACTATTGAAGGAGGCATACCTCTTGTTATTTTAAATGAATCACTAAGATTAGCAATAGGATTTTTGTTTGTGTGGAAGATAACTTTATTGATTATAATTATCATATTGTCTATAGTAATTTTTAGACCTTTTTGTAGATTTATATGTCCGTTAGGAGCTATATATTCATTATTTAATCCTATTAGTGTATATAAATTAAATATAGATTTAGATAAATGTACACAATGTGGGATTTGTAGTCAAAAATGCAAATTAGATATAGAAGTTTATAAAAATCCAAATAGTTTAGAATGTATAAGATGTGGAGAATGTATTGATAGCTGTCCTCATAATGCAATAAAAAGCCAGTTTGGTTTTAAAGAATAGTAAAGGAAAGGGCTCTTTTAAGAGTCTTATTTTTTAAAGACGTAAATATTTTTTGTAAAAAATTATGATTTTTAAATAAAGGGAAGTTACTTAAGATAATTAATTGACAATTGATAATTGAATTATAAGGTTAGAATTAAATGTATATAATATTTGTAATTTGGAATATTGAGATAAAATGTTATAAAAAATATATTTATTTTTGGAGTGTGACAAAATTGTAAGTTTAATATCTTATTTTGTTAGTCAAATAAATGGTTTAAAATGAGTAATTTAAGTAGAATAATTTTATAAAAAATATTAGTAAGAAATAAAAATAAATTTACAGGAGGTTAAAATAAATGAGTATTATTTTAGATGTTAAGGATTTAAAAAAAGTATATGGTTCAAGAGGAAATACTTATACTGCACTTTGTGGAATAAGTTTACAAATAAGAGAAGGAGAATTTGTAGGCATAATGGGACCTTCAGGTGCTGGCAAGACTACTCTTTTGAATATAATTTCAACTATAGATAAACCAACTTCAGGAGTTGTAACTATAGATGGAAAAGACATATTGAGAATGAATGAAAACAAATTATCATTATTTAGGAGAGATAAATTAGGTTTTATATTTCAAGATTTTAATCTGCTTGATACATTAACTGTTAAAGAAAATATACTTCTTCCACTGGCTATTGCTAAAATTAATCCTAAAAAGATTGAAAAAAAAGTAAATAAAGTAGCAAGCATATTAGGGATAGCTGATATATTAAATAAATATCCATATGAGATTTCAGGAGGACAAAAGCAGAGGACGGCAGCAGCTAGAGCTATTATAAATGAACCTAAACTTATACTTGCAGATGAACCAACAGGGGCACTTGATTCTAAATCATCAACAGAGCTTTTACAAGCATTATCTGATTTAAATGAAAATAATAAAGCTACTATAATGATGGTAACACACGATGCTTTTGCAGCAAGTTACTGCAATAGAATATTATTTATAAAAGATGGAGTTATATTTACAGAACTTGTAAAAGGAGAGAGTAGAAAAGAATTTTTTCATAAAATACTTGATGTTTTAGCAGTGCTTGGAGGTGATAATGATGACTTTATTTAATATCTGTGTTAAGAATATAAAAAGAAATTTTCATAATTATTTTATATATTTCATGTCTATAGTGTTTAATGTGATTATTTATTATACTTTTACATCTATTAGGTTTAATAGGCAAATTGTAAATTTTATTGAAGGAGAAGAAAAAATTTTAATAGTGTTTAAATTTGCTTCTATAGTGTTATTTGTATTTTCGTTAATTTTTATATGGTATTCAACTTCTTTTTTTATGAGAAAAAGAAAAAAGGAGATAGCTCTTTATTCACTATTTGGAATAAAGAAAAGTCAAATAGGAAGAATGTTGTTTTATGAAAATATAATAATGGGTATGATTGCTTTAGGAATAGGTTTGGTATTAGGAAGTATATTGAGCAAATTATTTATAATGATATTGTTTAGATTTATGAATATTTTAATAGCAGTAAAATTTACAGTCAGTTTTAAAGCAATTTTAAATACTATTTTTACTTTTGGAATTTTATTTTTAATTATATCAATATATGGATATACCATTATTTATAGATTTAGTATTATTGAACTTTTTAGAGCACAAAACATTAAAGAAAAAGAACCTAAATCTTCAGTAATTATGGCTCTTAGTTCAATAATAATTATATTTATAGGTTATGTAGTAGGACTTAATGTTAATACAAGCAACTTTTTACTGAATACCTCTATTGTATTTACAACATCTGTTATGGGGACATTTATGTTTTTTAATTCTTTTTTGGTTTTTGTTATAAAGAGTTTAAAAAAGAATAAAAAAAGGTATTATAGGGGAACTAATATAATAAGTTTAAGTCAGCTGTCATATAGAATAAAGAGTAATTCATTTACATTATCTGTAATAGCAATACTTAGTGCTGTTACATTAACTTCAATGGGAATAACATATTCTTTGTATTATACTATAGTAAAAGAAAATACTATCTCACATCCTTTTTCTTATTCGTATATTTCTAATGATAAAACAATAGATAAAAAAGTTGAAGAAATAATATCTAAATATCCTAAAAATAAGTTGATAAATTCATTAGAAGCAGAGTTTATTAAAGTTTACCAAAAGTTTAATAAAACTAAGAAAATAAAAGAAGTTTATTTAATATCAGAAAGTAAATTTAATCAAATAGCTAAAATAAGAGGATTAAAAGATAAAATACATTTAAATAATGACAATGAAGTAGTGTTATTAAAATACTCTAGGTCTAAAGATGAAATAATTACAGGAAGTATAGTAGAATTAATATCTAATAAGCAAAAACAAAAATTTAAAGTTGTAGCACATAAGCAGTATTATGCTATGAATAGATATAGAATTGAAGATACATTTGTTGTAAAAGATAATATTTATGCTAGATATTATGATAAAAATAGTGTTGATAGGATAAAGAGCTATAAAATAAAGAATGAATTAGATAGTAAAAAATTAACGAAAGAAATTATGAAAATTATTCCGAAAGATGTTGAATGGAATTATTGTTTAGAAAATATGCCGACTTTGATGCTTATGGGAATGTTTTTATTTATTGGTGTTTTTTTAGGATTAGTATTTTTGATTGCTAATGGTAGTATTATCTATTTCAAACAATTAACAGAAGCTAATGAAGAAAAGAGAAGATATTTAATATTAAGGAATATAGGAGTAAGCAGAAAAGAAATAAAAGAATCTATTGCAAAGCAAATAGGAGTGATATTTGGGTTTCCTTTGCTTATGGGAATATTTCATAGTCTAGTTGCTATTACTATGAATTATAAATTATTCAATCTTAATATAGTAAATCCTGTAGTTTTTATTATGATAGTATATATATTGATTTATTTGGGGTATTATTTATTAACGGTGAATTATTATAATAAAATTGTAAACTTAGAAACTGCCTAGATAATAGGCAGTTTTTATAAAATTATTTTATAATGAAATTATTATATTAAGATTTGGAGGATTAATATGTTTAAAATTATGGTAGTTGAGGATGATTTTAAGATAGCACAAATTGTTAAGGAAAATCTAATAAAATGGGCTTTTGATGTTAAGGTAGTAGAAGATTTTTCTGATATTTTAAATGTTTTCAATAAGTATAGACCTCATTTAATACTTATGGATATTAATCTTCCTCTATATGATGGATTTTACTGGTGCAACCAAATAAGGAAATTTTCAAAAGTACCTATAATTTTTATTTCATCTAGGAACACAAATATGGATATTATTATGGCTATTAATATGGGTGGAGATGATTTTATCAATAAGCCTTTTTCTATAGATGTTTTGATAGCAAAAATTAATGCTATTCTTAGAAGAACGTATTCTTATATGAAAGTAGAAAGCGATGTTATTGAATATAATAATGTCTTTCTAAGCATAAATGATAGTTGTGTTTTATATGAAGGGAAGCAAGTAGAACTTACTAAAAATGAATTTAAAATTATGTATATATTGATGAAAAATGCAGGTAGTATTGTAAGCAGAGAAAAAATTATGAGGAGTCTATGGGAAGATGAAAGTTTTGTAGACGATAATACATTGACTGTAAATATTAATAGACTGAGAAAAAAGCTTGAAGAAATAAATATTAAAGATTTTATTAAAACTAAAAAGGGACAAGGGTATATTATAGTATAGTATATTTGAATCTGTGGGTTATAAGTTGAGAATTTAAAAGAGAGAGAATTTATTGTAATTTTAAGAAATTCAATAAAGAATAAAAATTATAAGAAAGAATGTATATAGTTTATTTATACATTATGTTGATTTTGTAATTACAACTACTCATAAAACTTTAAGAGGACCTAGAGGCGGAGCTATATTCTGCTTTATAAATAATAATTGATTAATTAACAAGGCTATCTCAAAATGATTTTTTAATCATTTTGGGATAGCCTTTAAATATTTGAGATTATAAAAGTTATAATCAAGAACTAATAAAAAAATCAAAGAATATAAAAAAAATAAAGATTTAACATAAATTTTAACAAAATTTAATATATATTTTAATAATATAAAATATATTTATAAAAAAAGAAAAGGAGGTTGCAAATGAGAAAGGTATTTGCTTTATTTATTGCTTTATTTACTGTGATTGCATTTTGTAGCAATATGTCTTATGCACAGCAAGGAAAGAAGATTGTAATAGCACATAGAGGAGCTTGTGGTTATTTGCCTGAACATACTTTAGAAGCAAAAGCAATGGCTTACGCTATGGGTGCAGATTATATTGAACAAGATGTAGTTATGACAAAAGATAATAAATTAGTAGTATTACACGATCATTATCTTGATAGAGTTACAAATGTAGCAAAAGTTTATCCTGATAGAAAGAGAAAAGATGGGAGATATTATGTGATTGATTTTACATTAGATGAAATTAAAAAGCTTGAAATGACAGAAGGTTTTAGTATTAAAGACGGAAAAGAAGTAGCTAATTTTCCTGAACGTTTTCCTATATGGAAATCTTCTTTTAGGGTACATACTTTAGAAGAAGAAATAGAAATGATTCAAGGACTTAATAAGAGTACAGGTAAAAATGTAGGTATTTATCCAGAAATAAAAGCACCATGGTTCCATAAACATGAGGGAAAAGATATTAGTTTGGAAGTTTTAAAGGTACTTAAAAAATATGGATATATTTCTAAAAATTCTAAAATTTATCTTCAATGTTTTGATGCTAATGAATTAAAGAGAATTAAAAATGAGCTTATGCCTAAATTAGGAATGGATTTAAAATTAGTTCAATTGATAGCAGAAACAAGTTGGAATGAAACAATGGAGTATAAAAATGGAAAGGCAGTTCCTTACAATTATGATTGGATGTTTGAAAAAGGTGCAATGAAAAAAATTGCTGAGTATGCTGATGGAGTAGGACCATGGAAACCTATGATAGTAAAAAATGATTCTACTAGAGAAAATTTAAAGATAACAAATTTAGTTAAAGAAGCTCATGAGGCAGGTCTTGAAGTACATCCTTATACATTTAGATTAGATAAAGGAAGAATACCTAAATATGCTGAAAACTTTGAAGATATGTTAGATATCTTTTACAATAAAGTAGGAGTAGATGGAATATTTACTGATTTTCCTGATAGAGCAGTTGAATTTTTAAAGAAGTTACAAAAAAATGAGAAATAAAAATAAAAAGCTGCTGACAAAATGAATTGTCAGCAGCTTTTTTGCCGATATAATATTGAGATATATTAGATTTTGGAATTTTTGAAGATATTTTTGTTTATCTTATGAAAATGTAAAATAGAAACTATGTTTTATAATGTAAATCAATTGTTTGAATTAAATAAATCGTGTAAAATAAAGAATAAAAATAATTTTGTAAATGAGTGAAAGAATGAAAAAAATTATTAGTTTTATGCTTATATTTATAAAATGTTGATAGGAGGTTTATTAGGGAGATTTTATATGTGGGTGGTTATGTCCTTTTGGATTAATTGAGGAATTACTTTACAAAATACCTCATAATGCAATAAAAAGCCAGTTTGGTTTTAAAGAATAGTAAAGGAAAGGGCTCTTTTAAGAGTCTTTTTTTATTTAAAAACGTAAATATTTTTTATAAAAAATTATGATTTTTAAATAAATGGAAGTTACTTAAGATAATTAATTGACAATTGATAATTGAATTATAAGGTTAGAATTAAATGTATAATAATATTTGTAATTTGGAATATTGAGATAAAGTGTTATAAAAAATATATTTATTTTTGAAATGTGACAAAACTGTAAGTTTAATATCTTATTTGTTAGTTAAATAAATGGTTTAAAATGAGTAATTTAAGTAGAATAATTTTATAAAAAATATTAGTAAGAAATAAAAATAAATTTACAGGAGGTAAAATAAATGAGTATTATTTTAGATGTTAAGGATTTAAAAAAAGTATATGGTTCAAGAGGAAATACTTATACTGCACTTTGATGAGTCAACAGGGGCACTTGATTCCAAATCATCAACTTTATTTAACTTAAAAGAATATATTGTTAACTTTAAAATTATTGATTTTATGCTGCCAATATTGAATAATCTACACGACAATAATAACATAATTTTCAAAAAAATAAAATAGTTTACACGAAAATATTTACAAATTTTATAAAGTGTGCTACACTTTTTTAAAAAGTAAAAAATTTACATATTCAAATGTACTGAAGATTAATATTAATATGTATTTAAATGAAAATAATTTAGTGAAAATAAGATTTAATTTCACTTAAGGTTCTAACATTATTAAACTGATAAATGAGAATGAATTTTCTTTAGAATGTAAAATAAATCATGCTATAAAAGATAATGATACATTAAAAAGTGTATTGATTTACAGTAGATACTATGTTAAGGAGGAATACTATGTATGATAGAAGTTAAAAATCTAGTTAAATTATATAAAAATGTTACAGCAATACAAAATATATCAATTAATTTTGAACCATGTAAGGTAACATGTATTTTAGGACCAAATGGGAGTGGAAAAACAACTTTAATTAAATCAATATGTGGATTATTAGATATTGATGAAGGGAGTATTTATATTTCTGGATTACAAATGAATGAAAAGAATCGTTCTAAAATAATGTCTAAAATTGGTTGTGTTTTTGATGGGCAGCGTAATTTATATTGGCGAGTAACAGTACTTGATAATTTTTATTATTTTGGAACTTTAAAAGGTGTTAATATGCATACTTTAAAAAATAGAATTGATGATTTAATAAATAAATTTGAAATAAAAAGCCTTCTAAATAGAAAAGTTGGAACTTTGTCTTTAGGAGAACGTCAAAAAGTAAGTTTAATAACAGCAATACTCCATAGACCTGAAGTGTTAATATTAGATGAACCGACAAATGGATTAGATATTGTTTCAAAAAAACAATTAGTTGATTTAATTAATATGTTAAAAACAACAGAGAGCGTAACAATTATAATAACTTCACATGAATCACAATTTATGACAAGAGTATCAGATAACTATATATTTCTTAAAAATGGAATTATACAGTCCATAATTAGTGAAAAGAAACTTACTCAAGAGAGTCTTGAAAAGCAATATATAGAGATATATGCAAAAGAGGGGGGCTAAAAATGAATTACTTAAAAGCAGTTTATGCTGAATACCGCTTGGGTTTAAAACAATTGTTTTCATATAAGATGAACTTTTTTTCAGAAATGGCAACAATTGCAATACTTTATTTTGCATTGGTTTTTATGAATTCAGGAAATAGTTTGGGTTCTATTTATAATACATATTCTACAGATTCTAAATCACTTATGTTATTAGGATATGTTTTTTGGAATTTTTCAGTGTCAACAATTAATTTTGCCAGCTCAGAAATTAGTTCAGAGGCAACTAAAGGAACATTGGAACAAAAATTAATGGCATGTGTAGGGCTACCAATATTATTGTTTGGAAAACTACTTTCAGGAAATACACTTATAATATTAGAAACGATTATGCTTTTGATTATTTCTAAGATATTCTTTAATATAGGATTATCATTCACAATAATTTCCATAGTTTCTTTGTTAATAACTCTAATTGGAATGTATGGTTTTGGTTTGATTTTTGGAGGTTTAGCTCTAAAAGAGAAAAGAATATCAAAACTTGTTTTTATAGTTCAAATAATTTTATTATTTATTGGTGGTATATTTAATGAAAAAGGTCTGATATTTAATATTCATAGAATAATTCCTTTATATAATGGCATAATTGTTGCTAGACAATCTATAGCGAACTCACAATATAATGTTGTGGATTTAAATATTCTTATTTTGTCTTCTTTATTTTGGATTATAGTTGGAGTTTATATTTTCAAGTACTTTTTTAAAAAAGCAAGAAAACTTGGAATACTTAATCAGTACTAAATTTATATATTTATAAATTTTATGTTTTACTTACTCAAGATATTAATATATTACATTTTTATAATCAACTATACAATATTATAGAAAGAAGGAAATTAAAGTAAGTAGCATTTTAAAATAGATAAAACAAATAAAGAATAAAAACTATAGGTAAAAATTATCAGATAAAGGTAAAAATATAATTGAATTAAGAACAGTATTTGAGAAAAGCTGTCTTGTTTAGAGGTTAATTTCTAAACAAAACAAACAGCTTTATTTATACATTCCATCTCAATCCCTTAGGATAATGGTTTTTTAATGTATTATTAGATATTTTACTCCAACCAATAGAGTAGCCATCTATAAGGACTAATGACCAGCCTTTTTTAGCATTTATTTTTAAGGATTCTCCTTTTAGATATAAATAAATTTCTTCTGATGAAGATTTAAAAGGTATAGTATTTTTTACTTCAGTAGATTTTAAACTAAGTGCTAGAGCATGAGATGGTTCAAATCTGTTCTTTTTAAAAGTTCCTAAGTGCCATCCGGGTCTTAATACTTTTAGCTTAGTAAAATCTGTTATTTCAAGAGGTGAAATATAAAGATGTTCTCCAAATAAAAAATAATTTCCTTCTGGTGTTTTAGTTAAAAAATTATTGCAAAAATCGTAAAAATCTTTTAGATTATTTTTTAATTTCAGTGGTTTAATTTTTTTAGCTTTTCTCGTTGTATATATATTATCATCTCTTTTTTTTAAAATGGCAATATAATGACCTTCTCCCTTTAATTTGTGAGGCCAAAGTCTTATTGTATTTTTTAGATTTTCGTTTGTAGAATTTATCCATTGAGGTTTGCCGTTATCAAAATATTTATAAGTATTTACTCTTTGTATTTCAAAGTTTTTGTTCTTTTTTAAAAATTTATCGATTACACCTTCATTTTCTTCTGGTGAAAATGTACAAGTTGAATATACGAGTATGCCTTCAGGCATTAGCATTTCAGCGGCACTATTTAAAATATTTAACTGTCTGTCTGCACAAAATGATACATTTTTAAGATTCCATTCTTTTATTGCTTCAGGATTTTTCCTAAACATACCTTCTCCAGAGCAAGGTGCATCAACTAATATTTTATGAAAATATCCTTTGAAAATTTTAGAGAGATTTTCAGGGCTTTCATTTGTTACTATACAGTTTTTTATTCCCATTCTTTCAATATTTTGAGATAATATCTTTGCTCTGGAAGGAATTATTTCATTTGAAACTAAAATACCTTTTCCTTGAAGTCTAGAGGCAATGTGAGTAGATTTTCCACCGGGAGCAGCACACAGGTCTAATATTTTTTCTCCGGGTTTTGGGTTAAGCACAGTGCCTACAGTCATTGCACTAGGTTCTTGAATATAATAAAGACCTGCATCATGGTAAGGATGCTTTCCGGGTTTGTCTTTTTCTTCAAAGAAAAAACCTTCGTCTACCCAAGGAATACTTTCTAAATGAAATGGATTGATGTTTAAAAAGTTTTCAATATCGATTTTTAAAGTATTAATTCTAATTCCTTGAACTTTAGGAGATTTATAACTTTTTATAAATAAATCATAATCTTCTTTAAGTAAAGAAGACATTTTTTCTAAAAAGTCTTTAGGTAAATTTAACAAATATACCACCTCATTTATTTAAACGATAATAAATTTTACTATTATTAATTTAGCCAAAAATGATTAAAAAAACAAGAATGCTTTTGACGCTGTTTTCTTTATTTATACAAATTTATACTTAATTAATAAACTAAGAAATGAAAAGTTTATTATTTTCAATAAATTTACTGTAATATTCATACAAATTATTGTACAGATTGTCATTTTGTGGTACTATATATAGCAAGGAATGAGATTAATTATGTACTTAGGGGAGATAAACTATGAAGATGGAGGAATTAAAGAAAATAGAAGACAAGATTGAATATTTGAGGAAATGTTTGCACGAATCAATTGATAATAATGAAAGTCTTTTAGTAAAACAAGTTATATTTTTAAGTCAGCAATTAGATGAAGTTCTTAATGAGTATAATAATATAAAAAATGAATTAAACATGGGCTTTGGTATATAAGAATATATTTGTTTAGCTATTTTTTAAATAAAATGAGAAGGTTGTTTGTAATCGTTTGTGTTTATAGAAGCTGCGGGTATCCGTAGTTTTTTTATTATTAAAAATTTTTTGCGATTAAGTTTAGTTAGATTAAATTTCTAATTATTTTTAAAACTTTAGGAAAATTTTCAAACTTGCAAAGTCAAGTTTATAAGTTGCAAACTAAATTAGTAAACTTTTACTAAAAATTTATGTAACTTTATTTTAAAATTTAATTTGTTTTAAGTTTTTTTAAAATTATTCCAAGACAATCAAGATAATTTTGTTAGGAAATATGTATATCTGTATTTTTTAATAAAGTATATATCTTAAATTAAATAATTACCCATTGATAAGAAGTATAGTAATTTTTTTTGAACAAAAATTTACTATAAAAATAGATTGACAACACATTAAAAAGTTTAGTAAAATTTTCATATACGGAAAACGATTTCAATAAAAATAATAAAAATTTTAAAAGGGGGAATTTTTAAATGAGAAAATTTTTAACATTATTACTTGCATTTTCGCTTATTTTTTCATTAGCGGCGTGTGGTTCAAAAACTGGAACAGGTAACGAAGGAGCAAACAAAGCAGAACTACCGAAGATTGGTGTAACGATTTATAAGTTTGATGACAATTTTATGTCTTTTGTACGCCGTGCTATAGAAAATGAGGCTAAAGGCAAGGCAGAATTGATTTTAAATGACTCTCAAAATAATCAAGCTACTCAAAATGAGCAAGTAGATATGATGATTTCAAAAGGAGTAAAAGCGTTGGCTATTAATTTAGTTGACCCTCAAGCAGCTCCTACGATAATTTCAAAAGCTAAACAAGAAAACATACCAATAATATTCTTTAATAAAGAACCAAGTGAAGAAGCTATGAAATCTTATGATAAAGCTTGGTATGTAGGTACTACATCATCTCAATCAGGGGTTATACAAGGTCAGTTAATAGCTAAGGCATGGAAGGCTCATCCTGAATGGGATAAAAATGGAGATGGAAAGATGCAGTATGTAATGTTAAAAGGAGAGCCAGGACATCCAGATGCTGAAGCACGTACAAAATATTCTATAGAAACTATAGTAGCAGAAGGTATAGAAGTTGAACAGTTAGAGCTTCAAACTGGAATGTGGGATACAGTTAAAGGTAAAGAATTAATGGATGCATGGTTGTCTAAGCATGGGGATAATATTGAGTTTGTAATTGCTAACAATGATGCTATGGCATTAGGCGCACTTCAATCATTACAAGCTAATGGATATTTTGAAGGAGATAAATTTATGCCAGTTGTTGGTGTAGATGCAATTCCTGATGCATTAGAACAAATTAAGAAAGGTTTAATGGTAGGTACAGTATTAAATGATGCTAAGAATCAAGGTAAAGCTACATTAGAATTGGCTTTAAATGTTGCTAATGGAAAAGACCCATTAGAAGGTACTGAATGGAAGTTAGACGATAAGAAGGCTGTACGTGTACCATATGTTGCTATAACAAAGGATAATATAGAAGTGGCTGAGGAAGCATATAAATAAGAGTTTCTATTGAAATATGAATATATACTGATAGCTTATTGTAAGTTGTTGCAAGGATGCATCTGCATCCTTGTTTATTTAGATAGAGAATAGAATGGGGTGAAAGCCTATGAGCAGCAATAATTCACAGTCAAAAGAAAAGTATTTGTTGGAAATGATAGGTATAACCAAAGAATTTCCCGGAGTTAAAGCGTTAGACGGTGTACAGTTAAAAATTCGACCGGGTAGTGTACATGCGTTAATGGGAGAAAACGGAGCAGGTAAATCAACTCTAATGAAATGTTTATTTGGCATATATAAAAAAGATGGAGGGAAGATTTTATTAGAGGGCAGAGAAGTAAATTTTCATTCTTCAAGAGAAGCTTTAGATAATGGAGTTTCAATGGTGCATCAAGAATTAAATCAAGTACAGACAACAAGGGTAATGGATAATATTTGGTTAGGACGTTTTCCTAAAAAGGGATTTTTTATTGATGAAGACAAGATGTATAACGATACACTAAAAATTTTCAAAGAATTGGATATTCCTATAGATCCACGTGAAAAAATTCAAAATTTAACAGTATCCGAAAGCCAGATGGTAGAGATAGCTAAAGCAGTTTCTTATGATTCAAAGATAATAGTAATGGATGAACCTACTTCTTCACTTACAGAAAAAGAAGTAAATCATTTGTTTAAAATTATAAGGGCTTTAAAAGCTAGAGGAGCAGGAATTATATATATTTCTCATAAAATGGCAGAGATTAAAGAAATTGCAGATGAAGTTACTATAATGCGTGATGGACGCTGGATAGCAACTGAATTTATTGAAAATATAACGACTGATGAAATAATAAATTTGATGGTTGGACGTGATTTAACTAATCGTTTTCCACCAAAGACAAATGAGCCCGGAGAAGTAATTTTAGAAGTTAAGAATTTAACTGCAACATATCAGCCATCGATTAAAGATATTTCATTTGAACTTAGAAAAGGAGAAATTTTAGGAATTGCAGGTTTGGTAGGAGCTAAGAGAACTGAACTTGTTGAAGCTATTTTTGGTATAAGGCGTATAGAATCTGGAAGTATATATCTTCATGGTAAAAAAATAAATAATAAAAATCCGCGTGAAGCAATTAAAAATAAATTTGCTCTAGTTACAGAAGAAAGACGTGCGACAGGGATTTTTCCTGTTTTAAGTGTCAGATTTAATGCTTTTATTTCTAATATAGATAAATATATAAAAAGTAATAAATTGTTAGATGAAAAGAAAATAATAGATGATACTAATTGGGTTATTAATAGTATGAGGGTAAAAACTCCTTCACATAAAACACTTATAAGTTCATTGTCAGGTGGAAATCAGCAAAAAGTTATTATAGGAAGGTGGTTATTGACAGAACCTGAAATATTGTTGCTTGATGAGCCAACAAGAGGTATAGATGTTGGAGCAAAATATGAGATATATCAATTAATGATAGATTTGGCTAATAAAGGTAAAGGGATAATTATGGTATCTTCAGAAATGGCTGAATTGCTAGGAGTTACAGATAGAATATTAGTTATGAGTAATGGTAGAGTAGCGGGTATTGTAAATACAAAGGAGACAACTCAAGAAGAAATATTAAAACTATCAGCTAAGTTTTTATAAGGCAAGGAGTGATTAAATTGTTTAATGCAATTTCAAAGAAGATAAAGAGTTTATCTAAGAAAGATATATTGACATGGATGATGGATAATGCAATTTTTTTCGTACTACTTGGTTTACTTATAGTTATTATTTCAGTTTCACCAGATTTTATATCGGTTAGAAATTTTAAAAATATATTGGCTCAAGCATCGACACGTGTTATCTTTGCTCTTGGAGTTGGTGGTATTATTGTTGCTAAAGGAACAGACCTTTCTTTAGGACGTCAAGTTGGATTTGCTGCTGTAATATCGGCTTCACTTTTACAAGCACCTGATTATGCTTATAAGATGTATCCTAATTTACCACAGTTGCCGCTTATTTTGCCAATATTGCTTGTTATGTTTGTTACAGGATTATTTAGCTTTATAAATGGATTTATTGTAGCTAAATTAAAGGTTGACCCATTTATTGCAACACTAGGAATGATGATAATAGTTTATGGTGTCAATTCGATTTATTTTGACCGACCGCCTTATGGTGCACAGCCGATTGGTGGGTTAGACCCTAAATTTGCTAAGTTTGCACAAGGGTATTTAAATTTTGGTGGTCTTAAGATTCCATACCTTATAATTTATGCAACAATAGTTACTATTATTATTTGGATATTATGGAATAAAACTAAGTTTGGAAAGAATATTTTTGCAATTGGTGGAAATCAAGAAGCTGCTGTTGTATCAGGAGTAGATGTGGTTAAATATTTATTAATGGTTTATACTTTAGCAGGACTTCTTTATGGTTTTGGTGGCTGTTTAGAAGCTGCTCGTATTGGTAGTGCAACTAACAATACTGGTAATATGTATGAATTAGATGCTATAGCAGCATGTATAGTTGGAGGACTGTCTTTTTCAGGTGGAGTTGGTAGTGTAGGTGGTATAGTAACAGGAGTTCTTATATTCCAAGTTATAGCATATGGTTTGTCTTTTATTGGAATAAACCCATATATGCAGTTTATAATAAAGGGACTTATAATTATATCTGCAGTAGCAATTGATTCACGTAAATATATCAAGAAAAAGTAAAAAATATATGCTTGAATTTAGAGGTGTCAGCTATGAATTTAGACGATTTAACAAAAGACTTTTTTCAGGTTTTCAAACAAATAAATGCGGAAGAGAAAATTCATACATTTTTTTCACCGGGAAGAGTTAATTTAATTGGAGAACATACAGATTATAATGGAGGATATGTTTTTCCTTGTGCTTTAAACTTCGGCACTTATGCTGTAGCTAGGCAGAGAAGAGATTCTAAAATAAGACTGTTTTCTAAAAATTTTAAAGATTTAGGTATTGTGGAGTTTGATATTTTAAATTTGAGATATGATAAAAAACATGATTGGGCAAACTATCCAAAGGGAGTTGTAAAAAAATTTTTAGATTCAGGATATAAAATTGAAACAGGATTTGAAGTTTTTTTCAATGGTAATATTCCAAATGGGGCAGGATTATCTTCAAGTGCATCTATTGAATTGGCTATGAGTATAATTTTAAAAGTTTTATATAAACTAGATGTTGATATGCTTGAGATGGTAAAATTAAGTCAAATGGCAGAAAACGAATTTATAGGTGTAAATTGCGGTATTATGGACCAGTTTGCATGTGGTATGGGAAAGAAAAATTATGCTATTTTACTAGATACTAATACATTAAGATATGAATATGCACCTATAAAATTAGATGGAATTTCTATTGTTATTGCAAATACAAATAAAAGACGCAGTTTAGCTGATTCAAAATATAATGAAAGACGAATGGAATGTGAAAATGCCTTAAAGGCATTGAAAAGAAAACTTGATATTTCTTTTTTAGGAGATTTATCTGAAGAAGAATTTGAGAAGAATAAAAATTTAATTAAAAATGAATTAGAAAGAAAACGGGCTAAACATGCTGTTTATGAAAATCAGAGAACTATTAAGGCAGCGAAAGCTTTGTATGATGGGAATATTAAATTGTTTGGAAAATTAATGAATGATTCTCATATTTCACTGCGTTATGATTATGAAGTTTCCTGTAGAGAATTAGATGTATTAGTTGAAGCAGCTTTAAAGAATGGAGCAATTGGAGCAAGAATGACAGGTGCTGGATTTGGAGGATGTACTGTAAATTTAGTGTATAGTAGTAATATTGATGAATTTATTGATAAAGTTGGGAAAGAATATGAAGAAAAAATAGGATATAAAGCTGATTTTTATGTAGTTTCAGTTGATGATGGTGCTAGAGAAATTTAGTAATTATTTATTAAGAGGTAGTTATATTTAATAAAAAGCTACCTCTTATATATATTTTTTAAAAAGGGAATTTAGATGTTACATTGAAAATGACATAAAATGGCCCTGATTAATTCATCTAGATAAGGGGTGATTTATAGTGTGTATTTTTAAAGAAATAAAAAGGCTTGTAAATTATGGAATTGCAAATAGGCTATTGTGTGAGGAAGATAAAATTTATGCTGTAAATAGAATTTTGGATATTTTAAACTTAGATGAATATAAAGATGTAGAAATAGAAAGTGAGAATTTAGAAAATCCTCAGCCCATTTTAGATAATATTTTAGATTATGCTTATGAACAGGGGATATTATCTCATAATACAATAACATATCGTGATTTATTTGACACAAAGATTATGGATTGTTTACTTCCAAGACCAAGTGAAGTTATAAGAAAATTTTATGAAGAATATAAAAAGTCTCCTGAATTGGCAACAAAGAACTACTATAACATGTCAAAGGCATCAAATTATATTAGGACTGAACGAACTAATAAAAATATTAGATGGAAAGTTAAAACTGACTTTGGAGAATTGGACATTACTATCAATTTGTCAAAACCTGAAAAAGACCCAAAAGCTATAGCAGCAGCTAAAAATTTAAAGTCATCTTCGTATCCTAAATGTTTATTATGTAAAGAGAATGAAGGATATGCAGGTCGTGTTAATCATCCTGCAAGGCAAAATCACAGAATTATACCTTTGATATTAAATAATGAAGAATGGTTTTTACAGTTTTCACCATATGTTTATTATAATGAACATGCAATTGTCTTTAAAGGTACTCATGAGCCAATGAAGATTTCCAAAACTACTTTTGAAAGACTTTTGGAATTTGTCGAGAAATTTCCTCATTACTTTATTGGTTCTAATGCAGATTTGCCAATTGTAGGAGGTTCTATTTTATCTCACGACCATTTTCAAGGTGGAAACTATGTATTTCCTATGGAGAAGGCTCCTCTAATAAAACAAGTGAGTATAAGAGGTTTTGAAGATGTAGATGTAGGTATTGTTAAATGGCCTTTATCTGTTATAAGAATGAGAAGTGAAAAAAGAGAGAGATTAAGTGAGCTTGGCGGCAGGATACTTAGTACATGGAGACAGTATAATGATGAAAGTGTAGATATTATATCTCATACGAATGGAGAACCTCACAATACAATAACACCTATAGCAAGATATAGAGATAATAAATTTGAGTTAGATTTAGTACTGCGAAATAATAGAACAAGTGATGAGTATCCATTTGGAATTTTTCATCCTCATGAAGATGTTCATCATATCAAAAAGGAAAATATTGGACTTATAGAAGTTATGGGTCTAGCTGTATTACCTGCTAGGTTAAAACATGAATTAGAATTGTTAAAAGACTGTCTTAGTGGAAATAAAAATATTAGTGAGTATGAAGAATTAAATAAGCACCTAAAATGGTTTAAATATTTAAAATCTAAGTATGAAAATACTGATATGGATTTTGATTATATATTGAAGATGGAAGTAGGAAAAGTTTTTGAAAGAATATTAATAGATGCAGGAGTATTTAAGCAAGATGAGATGGGATTAAAAGCTTTTGAGCGTTTTATCAATTCTCTATCATAAAAAATACTATAATATTTAAAGTTAAAAAGATATATATAGTATTTGGGTAGTATATATGATTAAATATGTTAAGCTTTTAAAGCAGGTGATTTTTATGTATTTTGTTGAAAGCATATTAAAAAAGAAAGATAAAAAAATTAAATTGATAACGGTAAGAAATAAAAAAAATATGGAAGTTAAATTTTTAAATTATGGAGCTGCTATAGTAGAGATATTAGTTCCTGATAGATATGGGAATATTGAGAATGTAGTACTTACATATGAAAATATTGAGGATTATATTGAAAATCCATCGTATTTTGGAGTGACAGTAGGTAGAACATCTGGACGAATTGCTAATGGCAGATTTATGTTAGATGGAAAAATATATAATCTAAATAGAAATTTTGGAATAAATCATGGGCATGGAGGAACGACAGGATTTAGTTTTAGAATTTGGGATTATAATATTATAGAAAGAGAAACGGCTACATCAGTAGAGTTTACATATTTTAGCAAAGACATGGAGGAAAATTATCCCGGAAACTTGTATGTAAAAGTTACTTATACTTTAACAGATAATAATGAGTTATTAATTGAATATGAGGGGAATACTGATAAAAAGACGATATGTAATTTGACAAATCATTCTTATTTTAATTTATCAGGAAATTATAAGCGAAAGATAACTGAACAGTACTTAAAAATTAAAGCATCTAGTTATTTAGAGTTAGATAATAATCAAATACCTACAGGAAAGTTTATTGATGTCAAAAATACTCCTATGGATTTTAATGAAGCTAAACTCATTGGAAAAGATATTCATAAAGATTATCCTCAATTAAAAATAGCAAATGGATATGATCATGTATGGATATTAAGTGAAATTAAAAATCAGATTGAAATGTATGATAAATTTAGTGGCAGAAAAATGGTAATTAATACTACTTATCCTAGTGTAGTAGTTTATAGTCATAATTTTTCAAATGGTGAAAAGTTGAAGTATGGTAAAGTAGGGAGTAAACATGATGGCATTTGTTTTGAAACTCAATACGAACCTGATGGTATAAATCATGACAGTTTAAATTCGGCTATATTGGATGTAAATGAAAAGTATTATGAGAAGACGGAGTTAAAGTTCGATATAGAAACATTATAAAAATATAATTGACAGATTATTAGTAATAAATTATAATACATGCTTAGTTTAATGAGAGTGAATAATAATACCGAAAGGAAGAATTTTATGGCTACTTTGAAAGATGTAGCAAAACTAGCCAATGTTTCTCTTGCTACAGCATCTCGAGTATTAAATTATGATCAAAATATTTCTGTGGCTGATGAGACGAAAAAGAGAATTTTTGAAGCAGCTAGGAAATTAGATTATAAAACAGTTAAGCAGAGGAATAAAAATGTTGAAAAAAGGTTAAAATTTGGACTTATACATTGGTACTCACAGGAACAAGAGATAGAAGACCCGTATTACTACACTATAAGAAAAGGTGTTGAAGATGAATGTTCTATTAAAAAAATAGAACTGACAACGATTTTTAGAAATGATTTAGAATTTATGGAGGATAAATTAAGTGTTTTAGATGGATTTATAGCCATAGGAAAATTCAGTAAAGAAGAAGTTTATGAGTTGTCAATGTATTCGTCAAATATTGTATTTATAGATTTTTCTCCAAACGAAAAAATATATGACTCTGTTGTAATTGATTTTGAC
Source organism: Caminicella sporogenes DSM 14501 (assembly GCF_900142285.1). Taxonomy (NCBI): domain Bacteria; kingdom Bacillati; phylum Bacillota; class Clostridia; order Peptostreptococcales; family Caminicellaceae; genus Caminicella; species Caminicella sporogenes. Next base: position 118,337 of record NZ_FRAJ01000006.1, read on the forward strand.
AGAGCAATGCAGGAAGTAATGGAATATTTATTTAATTTAGGACATAGGAAAATAGGTTTTATTGGAGGATTAGAATGTATAGGGAAGAAAAAGGAGTTTTTAGAAGACCCGCGAAAGATAGCATATAAAAGATTTGTAAAAGATAAAGGAATATATAATGCTGAAGATATTTATATTGGCAAATTTGCTGCAGAAGATGGATATAAATTGATGAAAGAAGCTATTGCAAAAGGGGAATTGCCAACTGCTTTTTTTGTAGCAAGTGATACTATGGCTACAGGTGCTATTAGGGCATTATATGAATCAGATATAAAAGTACCTGATGATGTAAGTATAATAGGATTTAATGATATTTCTACAGCAAAATATTTAGTTCCTCCATTAAGTACTGTTAAGGTTTATACTGAGTTTATGGGAAGAACTGCTGTTAGTTTATTACTTGAAAGGGTTAAAGAAAATAGAAAAATTCCTAAAAAAGTTATTATTCCTACTGATTTAATAATAAGGGAAAGTTGCAAAAAAATAGGATAAAGCTACGGTTTAGATAAACCGTAGCTTTTTGATAGATATTATATAACCTCTACAACTATTTTAAGCAAATCTTTATCCATAGAGGAGCTTCCTATCATTATTTCAAATTCACCCGGTTCTACAATAGATTTACATTCACTATTAATTAATGTAAGTGAAGAGACTGGAATAGTAATATTCACCCTTTTTTTCTCTCCAGCTTTTAAATTTATACGTTTAAAGCCTTTTAATTCTTTGATTGGAGTAGTTACCGAACTATAAATATCATTGATATAAAGCTGAACAATTTCAGTGCCATCGTATTTTCCAGTATTATGTACATCAACAGAAACAGTAAGTTTATCAGTTGGTTTTAGCTTAGTAGAAGAAACTTGTAAATTTGAATATTCATAATTAGTATATGATAGTCCAAAACCAAATGGAAATAATGGTTCAGCAGACATTTCAACATATCTATTGCTGTGCCAGCCGGGAAGTTGATTGTAGAATACGGGTTGCTGTCCAATATGACGTGGAAAAGATATAGTAAGTTTACCGCAGGGATTAAAGTCGCCAAAGATAATTGAAGCAAGAGCGTTGCCGCCTTCTAATCCGGGATTCCAGGCTTCTAAAATTGCATCAGCATTTTCTTTTATCCAAGGTATAGTAAGTGGTTTACCGTTAATTAATACAACTATAAGTGGTTTTCCTGTTTCTTTTAAAGCTGTGAGAAGTTGTTGCTGAGCTCCAGTCAGATTAAGTTCGACCCTATCTCTTAATTCTCCATTTAATATGTTAGTATCGCCTACTACAGCTATTACTACATCAGATTTTTTAGCAATTTCAACTGCTTTATTAATATTATGATTATTTTTATCGATTATATCACAACCTTTTTCGTAGTTAATAATAATATCATTGCCAGCACGTTTTTTCATTCCTTCAAGTATGGTAACAATGGGGGAAGTATCATATTCAGGATGATAATCTAAAGTTGGAATTTCAGGATGTTCAAGTTCTCTAGCTCCGAAGGACCAATCACCTAGTTGAGCTTGAACGTCATTACAATTTGGACCTATGAGTGCTATACGTTTTATTTCTTTAGATAATGGAAGGATATTATTTTCGTTTTTGAGCAATACTATTGATTCAAGAGCTGATTTATAGGCAATTTTTCTATGTTCTTTACAGCCTAATATGGAAATGGCTTTTTTACTATTTGGAAAACGCTTATTATCAAAGAGTCCTAATTTAAACTTTAACATGAGTATACGTCTGCATGCCTTATCTATTAAATCTTCCTTAATAATTCCTTCTTTTACAAGCTTTACTGCTTCTTCAAAAAATTCAGGTGTGGACATTATCATATCATTACCGGCAGAAAGTGCAATTTCACATGCTTTTTTAATATTAGGTGCTACTTTTTGTTTTCTGTGCAAATTACCTACGTTATCCCAATCAGTAACGACAAAACCATTAAAATTTAGTTCTTCTTTTAGTAAATTTGTAAGCAGCCATTTATTAGCAGAGCATGGTATACCATCAATAGCATTATATCCAGCCATAAAAGTTGCACAACCAGCTTTAATAGCTTCTACAAAAGGTGGAAGAAATATGGAACGTAGTTTACGCTCTGAAACATCAGATTCTGAAGAATCACGACCTCCTTGTGTTTCGCCATATGCAATAAAGTGTTTAGCACAAGCTAAAATACTATAAGGGTCAGATAGATTTTTTCCTTGATAGCCTCTAATCATGGCACTAGCGAGAATTCCGATTAAATAAGGGTCTTCACCAAATGTTTCATCTATACGTCCCCATCTTAAATCTCTGCCTATACATAAAACAGGAGAAAATGTCCAGTGCAGACCAGTTAAAGTTACTTCGATAGCAGTAATATGTGCTATTTTTTCTAATAATTCTGGATTCCAGCTGGAAGACATGCCAAGTTGAGAAGGGAAGACCGTAGCACCACTTTGAAAAGCATGACCATGAACTGCATCAATACCAAATAAAATTGGTATTCCCAATCTAGTTTTAGAAGCCATCTTTTGAAGTTTGATAACCTTATCACCTGTAACATGTAAAAGAGAACCAACATGTTTTTTATAAATCCATGTTTCAGGGTCTTTTCTTCCATCTACAATACACATTTGACCTATTTTTTCTTCTAATGTCATTTTACTTAGTAAATCATTTGTCCTTTCAATAGGAGTGTAGGATGGGTTTTTATAGATTTCAGACATAACAATCACCTTCACTTTTAAATTTATTTTATATGTTGTATTATTATTTTACCATATAATAACAAATCAAAATGTATTTTTATTAATTGAAAGTTTAAAAAGACAGTTTATAAATAAAAAGTGTGAAATGAGCAAGAGTGTATAAAGATATATTTGGATAAATTGATAATGTAATTAATTTTTAAGAGAGTATATCCATTTTTTGTTTTATAATAGAATATGAAGATATTAAATCATTTTGCGGGGGAATAATATATGGACAGAAAAGTTAAAGTTATGATTGTTGATGATGATAAAAATATTGCTGAACTAATAGATGTTTATTTAAAAAAGGAAGGATATGAGACAAAAAAGTTTTATAATGGAAAGGAAGCGTTGAAGGAGTTTGAAAGATTTGCACCTGATTTAGTTATTTTAGATATAATGCTTACTGAAATTGATGGTTATGAAATATGTAGGGAAATTAGAAAAATTAGTAATATTCCTATTATTATGCTGACTGCAAAGGGAGAGACATTTGATAAAGTATTAGGTCTTGAACTTGGAGCAGATGATTATATAGTAAAACCTTTTGATGCAAAGGAGCTTTTAGCTAGGATAAAAGCTGTTCTTAGAAGATATAATTCAAAACATTCAGACAATGTTAAACTAGTGATTCCTAATTTAACTATAGATATATCAGATTATTCGATAATTTATCATGGAAAGAAAATGGAAATACCTCCAAAAGAATTAGAACTTCTGTATTTTTTAGCTTCTAATGCAAATAGAGTATTTACTAGAGAACAATTGTTGGATAAAATATGGGGATATGACTATGCAGGTGGAACTAGAACAGTAGATGTTCATATAAAAAGACTTAGAGAAAAGTTTAATTTAGAAGATAGTTGGGAAATAAAAACAGTTTGGGGCGTTGGGTATAAATTTCAGCTATAAATAGTTTTATATACTATATAACTTGGAGGGAAAAGAGAATTTGAATACTTTATTTAAAAAATTGATTGTAATATATGTATCGATAATATTGATAGGATTTTTAGTTTTAACTTATACTATGTCAAAATCGTTTGAAACATATTTTATGAAACAAAAAGAGAAAGCACTTATAGAGCAGGCTAAAAGTATTCAAAGAGAATATGCCGTTGCATATAAAACAGGAGTTATTGATTTTGAAAGATTAAATTTTGAGATACAAGCATTGGATAGATATTTAAATACGAGAATATGGCTTATAAATAGAAATGGAAATATTTATATAAACTCTAGGATAGAGGATATTTCACAACTTAAAAAGGAACTTGACCTCAATGAAATAGAAAGAGTTTTCAATGGGGAAATTGTAAGGCGAAAAGGTTATATAAGAACTTTTTTTAATGAACCAGTGCTTACTATAGGGTATCCTATAATAATAAATGATAGAGTAGTTTTTGCTCTTTTTATGAATGCATCGATACCAGAAATAAAGAAGACTATTTCAGATATTTATAAAATAGCTTTTATATCTTTATTGTTTTCAACGATTATAGCTATAGTATTAGTGTTTCTCATTTCTAGAAATTTAACATTAGAAATAAAAAAGATAAACGATGCTGTTAAGAAAATTGCAAAGGGAAACTTTCAAAAGAGATTGAAAGTAAATAGAAATGACGAGTTAGGACAGTTAATCCAAAGTTTTAATGAAATGGCAGGGGAATTAAATAAACTGGATGAAATGAGAAAGAGATTTATATCTAATTTATCACATGATTTGAGAACACCTCTTACAAGTATAAATGGTTTTGTTAAAGCAATTTTAGATGGAACTATTGAAAAGGATAGTGAAAGGAAGTATTTGGAGATAGTTGCTGAAGAAAGTGAAAGATTAACTAAGCTGACTAATGATATATTGGATTTATCTAAAATAGAAAGTGGACAATTTCCTTTAGAAAGAGTTAGTTTTAATATCAATGAATTGTTAATAAATGAAATAGATAAATTTGAAAAGAGATTACTTGAAAAAGATATTGATGTATCGATAAATCTTTCAAAAGAAAAGGAAATGGTAAATGGTGATATTAATCAAATAAAAAGAGTAATTTATAATTTAATAGATAATGCTGTCAAGTTTGTTAATGTTGGAGGTAAAATTAGTATAGAAACTAAGTACAAAAATAAAAAAATGTATATATCGATAAAAAATACAGGAGAAATGATACCAAAAGAAGATTTAAATCGAATTTGGGATAGATTTTATAAATTGGATTTATCAAGAGGAAAGGATAAATCTGGTTCTGGACTTGGACTTTCAATAGTAAAAGAGATAATAAAGGCACATGATGAACATATTGAAGTAAAAACAGAAGGTGATTGGATAGAATTTACATTTACTTTAGAAAGTAAATAATAATATAATAAGAAATAGACCTAAGCTTAATAGGTAAAGGAGGAGAACAGTGATTTTAGAAAAAATAAAGAATAACAATCATTTTTTAATATTATCCTATTATATAATAATATTCTTTTTATATAAATATACAGAGCAAATTACAAGACCTGAATATATTATGCATTCTAAAATAGATGATTATATTCCTTTTGTAAAAGAAATGGTTGTACCTTATTTGTTTTGGTATGTATATATAACTATTCCACTTGTATATTTTGGATTTAATTCAAAAAAAGATTTTTACAAATTATCGATTTTTATGTTTGCAGGTATGACGATATGTTTTATGATATACCTAATATTTCCGAATGGGCAAGATTTGAGACCTGTTATAGTATCTAATGATGTTTTTTCAAGAGTTATAAAAAATATATATTTATTGGATACTCCAACAAATTCTGCACCAAGTATGCATGTAGTTGATTCAATAGCAGTGCATATAAGTATAATTAATTGTGAAAAATTAAAAACGAAAAAATGGATTACAGTTACTTCTTTTATAATTATGGTGGCTATAATTGCATCAACAGTTATGATAAAACAACATTCAATATTAGATGTAATGTATGGAATAGGTTTGAGCTTGATTTTGTATTTATGTATTTATAAAGTAAATCTACTTCAATATTTTAAAATCAAAAAATTGGTATCACAAAATCAAGATTATTAAAAAGTTTACAATTTGTTCATATTTTATACAAATTTATTGTTTAATATTAAATTGAACAATAAATTTGGAGGTGATAAAATGGACAAATTTAATAATGAATTATATGGCTATGAAAGTAATAACACAGAAGGTGTTCATCATGATGAAACAGGGATACAAGATGTAATCTATGAGGAGTTAAAACAGGAAAGCGTTAAGGAAAGTACGGAAAAAAGAAGATTTTCATTTAAGCAAATAGTGATTTTGTTTTTAATAATTTCTTTAGTTGGTGGAACGAGTATAGGAGCAGGTTTTTCAATAGCTAGCAATCTAATGGAAGGAAATAAATATCATTTAGCTGATAATCATAACGTTAAACATAATAATAAATTTGATAAAAATTTTGTTGTAAATTTACAAGATAGCTATGTAAATAGTCCAATAGTAAATATAGCAAAGGAAGTAGGACCATCAGTTGTTGCTATTACGACTAAAGTAAGAATTAGCGATTGGTTTAGAAATGAATATATTCAAGAAGCAAATGGTTCGGGGGTAATATTTGATGTAAATGATAAAAATATATTAATATTGACTAATAATCATGTAATAGAAGATGCTCAAGAATTGATAGTAACTTTAAATGGAAATGTAAAAGTACCTGCAGTAGTTATGGGAAAAGACAGAGAAACAGATTTGGCTATTGTAAAGATAGAAAAAAAGGATGTTCCGGAAGATGTATATAAAAAAGTTCGTCCAGCTGTTTTTGGAGATTCAGATTTATTGAGAGTAGGAGAACCGGCAATAGCAATAGGAAATCCACTAGGATACAACAATACGGTAACAGTTGGAGTAATAAGTGCTTTAAATAGGGAGCTTAATCTACCTGATAAGAGATTAAGACTTATACAAACTGATGCAGCTATAAATCCAGGTAATAGTGGAGGAGCACTTGTAAATATAAAAGGAGAAGTTATTGGAATAAATACTATAAAAATTGCAGATACAAAAGTTGAGGGTATAGGATTTGCAATTCCAATAAATCATGCAAAACCTATTATAGAAGAATTAGTTAATAAAGGATATGTATCAAGACCGTTTTTAGGTATACTAGGTAGAGATGTTGATGAACATTTATCAGAGCTTTATGAAATACCTATTGGAGTTATAGTAGTTGATGTAATAGAAAATGGAGCAGCAGATAGAGCTGGAATAAAAAGAGGAGATGTAATAATAGAATTTGATGGTAAAAAAATAGTTTCTATGGAACAATTAAGTGATTTAATTAGAAAATATGAAGTTGGTAAAAAAGTAAAAGTAAAAATTGTTAGAAATGGTAAAGAAAAGAAAGAAATAACAGTGAAATTACAGGAAAAGATAAGCCGATAAATAATAAAACCTGTATGGTATTTACAAAATGCCATACAGGTTTTATTATTATATATGAACATTTACTAAAAGATGAAGATTTTCATGTGATAGATAGAAAAGGTAGGGGTATAGAAGTGTTTTATAAAAAGGGCAAATTTTGTTTAAATTGTGATTTTGATATAAGAGTAATTAGAGAAGATGAGAATGATACAGATTTGTTTATTCCAGTTGAAAATAGGACAGTAAATTTATATTTTGAAGATTTTCCATCATATTTAAAATCTAGGTTGCAGTTTTTGATGGTTAGAAATATTATTATCAGATTTTGCAGTAGGGAAGATAATAATGTCTGTACTGTTCATCTATTAAGAAATATAGATTTGCAATCGTCACATGTGAATTTTGAAATAAATTATGAAAATCATATTATAGAAATTATTGATAAAGAGTATTTTATTGATATGAAAATTAAGGAAAAAATTAATACGTGATTATTAATATAAATTGAAATATAATATCAATATAGATATTTGTCTGTAAGGTTTGGTTAAAAAATTTTTTATTTAAATATTTAAATTTATTTATAATTTTGATTTATAAAAAATATGAATGGGGTGAACTATGATAAGGACTATTATTTTAGCTACTTATTTGATTCCAGCATTAATTTTTTCTATACCTTCATTAATGAAGGCAAAATTATTGGAGAAAAAAGGTAAATTAGATGAAAGAAATAGATTGGCATTTGAAGTTGTCAGTAAGATGTCCAGAAGGCTTATAAAATTAAGTGGTTCACAGATAAAAGTGGTGGGAGAAGAAAATATACCTCGAGATAAGGCAGTGCTATTTGTAAGTAATCATCAAAGTAATTTTGATATACTGCTTTTATTAGGTTTTATTGATAAACCAAAAGCTTTTATTGCTAAAGTTGAACTTATGAAAATACCTATATTGAGTCAGTGGATGAAAGCTATGGGTTGTATATTTATCGATAGAAAAGATGTTAGACAGTCCCTTAGAGCGATAAATGAAGGAGCTAATATTTTAAAAGAAGGACATTCTCTAGTGATTTTTCCAGAAGGTACAAGAAGCAAAGATGGACAGCTTGGACAGTTTAAACATGGAAGTTTTAAGCTGGCAACAAAATCAAATGTTCCAATAATTCCAGTTACAATAAATGGAGCTTATAAAATAATGCCAAAAGGAAAATTAATAATTAAACCTTCAAAAGTAGAGATGATAATTTCAAAACCTATTTATGCAGACGAAGAAATCAAAAGAGATTCAAAAATGTTAGCTGATAAAGTAAAAAATATAATAGAAGAAAATTTAAAAAATTAATTTAAAATATTCTGTTGTAAAATATAAAACGTCCTTTGGGAAGAGGACGTTTTATATTTTATTTATTATCTTCATCATCTGCTAAAGTTATTTCGATTTTGATTTCTTTATTTTTGCCGAAAGAAAAGCTGTCATTTCCATCTATTTCTGTTTTATCATCAATAGTTATTTTATTAATTGGAATTTCTTTATCTGAATTATTATTTGAATTAGTAGAAATTTGAAAATCTTGATTTTCTTTTTCAATATTGTCTTGTAGTGGCTTTATATCGGTATTATATATAGGGTTTGTGTTAGAAATTTTTTCAGTTTTTTGTATTTCTAAACTTTTATTTTTATTGTGCCTGTATAAAAATATTCCTACAGCTATAGCTAATATAATAGCTACAGTTATATACATAATAAAACTGCCTCCTTTTTAATTTAGTAAATAAATGGGATTTTAAATTTTTCAAAGAAAAAATTTTCGTCATAAACACGATTTTTAAAAAATAATTCTCTTAAATCTAGTAAATCTTTGTTGAGCAGTATTTTAGCCATTGCTGAACTAAAAAAGGGGTCTTTTTTAGCAAAATTGATTACTTTAGCTAGATTTTTATATTCCATGTGAGAATAAGCTATACAGAGCAAATTGTGTATAACGTTTCCTGTAGTAACATGATATGGATGTCTTTTTCTAAATAAATGTTTTACTTCAACATTTGGATTAACTACGATTTTATGACCAAAAAGCCATAATTTGAATGATAGTTCTTCATCTTCTTTGCCCCATACTTCAAAGTAAGGGTGAAATCCACCTACTGAATAAAAAGCTTTTTTAGTTATACAAAAAGCACATCCGGGGGCTATTGGAATTTCTGTTATCTCTTCAGGCTTTTCTTTAAGCCATCTGATTTCTAGAGTATGATTCCATGTTTGGCCATAACCGACTATAAAATCATTTTCCATATTTAATATGGCAGGAGCTACTGCACTTGCATCGTGTTTTATCATTGTTTCAATTAAATTATCAATCCAATGATTGGGTACTGATATATGTGCATCACAGAAAAAAAGATAGCGGCCTCTAGCTTCTTTTGCACCTATATTTCTTGAACCAGCTGAACCAGCATTTTTTGTTTTAATTAAAATTACATCGTCATATTTGAAATCATTTAAAAATTCTATACTTCTATCTGTAGAACCATCATCGACTATAATAATTTCAAATTTATGTGAATTTTTTGAAGACATCAGTGAGTTAATAGTATTTTTTAAATTATTCACTTCATTTCTGCAGGGGACTATAATAGATGCATCAGGTAATATTTTATTTTTATTTTTTATTATTTGATATTCTACAGTTTTAATAGTTAAATTTTTTTCTTCGTTTGAAGACGTTTTAGGTTTATAGGAATATTTTGATATTTTTATATTATTAAAAGAATTAGATTTTCTTTTTAGTGTGAAAAAAGTTATTATTACTAGTAATATTAAAACTACTATTATAGGTAAATAGAATTGTATCATTTATACACCTCCAAATTTTAAGTTATGTAAATGCCGGCATTAAAGCCGGCTAAGTTTTTATTCTTGTATTTGAGTACCTGTTGGAAGAGCATTTTCAGGAGTATAATGGAATACTTTAACTTTATATTGAAGGGTAGTGTCTTCTATACCAAATAAGAATTGTCCGAATTGGTCTGTAAAAGCAAAGCATACTGGTATAAGATGCTGATCAACGGGGTCCACAGCAAAAAGTTTTACAGCAGCATTTTCAGCATAATTTCCATCTGGAAGTCTTACTACTCCGTGAACTACAGAACGTGGCTCATCTTCTAAATTTATATCAATATCGAGCTCTGTACCTGGTTTGAAAGATAAATCAGTTAAAGATAATTTTGTAGAAGCCATAAATTTTACACCTCTCCTTTTTTTAAAATATATTTTTTCAACACTGAAATTAATTTTAGTGCTGAGGGAATTTTCCCAGTATTATTGTATTAATAAGATAGAAAAGAGTGAAAAAATTTTTATAAATTTAAAAATTGAAAAAGACAAAAATTTTAATTTATAAGTTTTAAAGATGGATTGTAGAAATTTATAAAAAAAGAGTAAAATTTTAATTAAAGATGAACAAATAAGACAAGTAGATAATAATATATGCAGTGAAAAGAGAAAATTTTTTAGAGGAGATGATTGTATATGGAATTTAAGAATGCGAATTTAACATTTGATAAACTTCATATAGTGAGTTTAAAGGAGAAAGAGGAGATAATAGTTCACCATCCAGCTGCATATTTTGCTACTCCAGAACAAATACATCAGTGGCATAAAGAAAGGGGATGGAGTGGGGCAGGATACCATGTATATATTAGGAAAAGCGGAGAGGTATATATTTTAAGACCAATTAATACTGCAGGTGCTCATTGTAAAGGGCATAACAGAAAGGGAATTGGAGTATGTTTTGAAGGAAATTTTTCAGATTGGAATCCTAGATTGAAAATAGATAAGGAAATGAATCCGAAACAGTTTGAGGCAGGAGTTGAGGCTTTAGTAAAACTTTGTAAGCAATTTAAAATTCCAGTAGAAAAGATATATCCTCATAATAAATTTGCTAAAAAAGATTGTCCGGGTAAATATTTTCCATTTGAACAGTTAATAAATACAGTAGGTATTAAATTACAGGAAAAAGAGTATCATTGGGCTCAAAAGGATTTTGAAAAACTCAAAGCAGATGGAATTATAACATCAGATCATGACCTTAATTCTCCTTTAACTTGGGGAGAGTTTAGTGTAGTAATAAATAGAATTAGAGAGTCAATTGAGAAGAATAAAAAATAAAAATATGATTTTAATAAGAGAGTTTTAGAGATTAAAAAATCTATGAATTTTATTTTAAAGTACTGAAATTAAATTGTCAGTACTTTTTTATTTTAAAATAACAGTTTAAATTGTACATGCATATTTTGTATTAAGACAAGGAGGGGTGAGTATTTTGATAAGATTAAATCCTAAATATATTAAAATTTTAGGAATGATAATGATTTCTATTTTACCAACTATAATTGCCAGTTTTTTATTTTTAGATATAGATAATGAAACAAATGTGAATTTAACAATGAGTTCTTTATACACAGTTGGGAATAACTATAAACAGCAAGTGAATAATTGGATAGAAGAAATACTTTTTACTCTAAAAGCTTTAGCATATTCTAATCCTGTAAAAAATATGGATAGAGATAAAATGGCAGGAATTATAGAATATGTCAAAGCAAATAAAGAGCTGTATAGAGAGATATATGTAGTAGATAGAAATTATAATGTTATTTATGGATATGTAAATCAATTGACTGATTTTAGAAATGAGGGATGGTTAGAAAAAGCATTTCAAGGGCAAATAGGTATATCAACTGTTAGGTTTCGTGGAAATAGTGCAATAATTGAGGTAGCAGTTCCAATAGTGAATGAAAAAGCAGTAGTTGGAGCTATGTGTGCTAGTATAAGATTATCTTATTTAAATGATATAATGGAAGATATAAGGCTTATGGATGATACAGTAGAAGGATATTTAGTTAATAAAGAAGGAATATTTATTACTGAATCAAGATTTCATCCTGATGCAGTAGGGAGAGAAAAGGTTGATGTTAAGAGAGTGAAATTAAATATAGATTATTCTAGAGAAACTCCATATTTAGATTATAGAGGAGAAGAAGTGTATGGAATATATTTTGATATTCCATTTAATAATTGGACATTAATAGTTGAAAAAGATAAGAAAGAAGTTAATAAGAATAATAAAGATATAGTAAAGATAGGGGAATATTTAACAGGATTTGAAGTTGCTGCAATGGCTTTGCTTCAAAAATTATTTAACGGAGAGTTTAAAAACATATTCAGTAAAAGTATAATTGTAGATAAAGAATTGAATTTAGAATTTAATTTAGATGAAAAAGGGAAAAAAGATGATGAAGATGATGTGGTATAATTTAAATGAATATTTTATAACGGGAGATGAAGGCTATGAAAATACTTTATTATGATTGTTTTTCTGGAATAAGTGGAGATATGAATTTAGGAGCATTAATTGATTTAGGCGTAGATACAGATTATTTATTAAAAGAGCTTTCGAAGCTTGGTTTAAATTCAGAATATAAAATAAAAATTGAAAAGAAAAATAAAAATGGTATAGAAGGAACAAAGGTAGATGTAATACTTCAGCATGAACATAAAAAGCACCATCATGATAAAAAACATCATCACCATGTTCATAGAAATTTAAAAGATATTGAAGAAATAATAAATTCAAGTACATTAAATGATAGTATAAAAAAATTGAGTATTTCTATGTTTATGAAGATTGCAGAGGCAGAGGCAAAAGTTCATGGTAAAACTCTTTATGAAGTGCATTTTCATGAAGTAGGAGCAATAGATTCTATAATAGATATAGTAGGGGCAGCGATTTGTATAGATTATTTAAAACCAGATAAGATTGTGGCATCTCACGTTCAAGTGGGTGGAGGATTTGTAGAATGTGCTCATGGATTGATACCTGTACCAGCACCTGCAACAGTTGAAATTTTAAAGGGAATACCTATTAAATCTGGTATTGTACCATTTGAAACTACAACTCCTACAGGAGCAGCTATATTAGCTGTAAATGTAGATGAGTTTACTGATAAAGTAGATATGACTATTGAAAAAGTTGGATATGGGGTAGGAAGTAGAGATTTAGAGATACCTAATGTTTTAAGAGTTTATTTGGGGAAAGAAAATAAAAAAAAAGTGAGATAGATGATAAAATTTATGATAAGCAGTGTGTAATTGAAGCTAACATAGATGATATGAATCCTGAAATTTACAGCTATATAGAAGAAAAATTATTTGAAGCTGGAGCTTTAGATGTTTATAAGACACCAATTATTATGAAAAAGGGCAGACCAGCAATAAAGTTAAGTATATTAGTTAATAGCGAACATGAAGAAGATATAGAAAAGATAATTTTTGAAGAAACTACTTCAATAGGTATTAGAAAATTTGGAGTAAAAAAAGTTATGCTTAAAAGAAATTTTTTTAAATTAAATACTAAATATGGAGCAGTTACTATTAAAAATTCGTATTTTAATGGAAAAATGGTAAGCTGTAAACCTGAATTTGAAGATTGCAGACGTATTGCACATGAAAATAATATAGCTATCAAAGAAGTATATAGAGAAGTAAGTAAGCTTATGGAGGAGTACAATGATAAGTGATGAAAAATATTTAAAACTAATAAATTATTTAAAAGATTTAAAAAAAGTTTTAGTAGCATTTTCAGGAGGAGTAGACAGCACTTTTTTACTTAAAGCAGCAAAAGATGCTTTAAAAGATAAAGTAAAGGCTGTTACAATTGTTTCTCCATATATGGCTAAGTGGGAAATTAAAGAAGCAAGGGAACTGGCAGATGAATTAAATGTTGATTGTGAAATAATAAGAATACCAATTATTGATACCATAAAAAGAAATCCTAAAAACAGATGTTATTTATGTAAAAAATTTATATTTTCTAAGATAAGGGAAATTGCAAAAAATCAGGGATATGATTATATTGTAGATGGAACAAATTTTGATGATACAAATGATTACAGACCGGGGATAAAGGCTTTAAAAGAGCTAAATATAAAAAGTCCGCTTTTTGAAGTTAACTTAACTAAAGAAGACATAAGAATTTTATCAAAAAAATTAGGTCTTAAAACATGGAATAAACCTTCTTATGCATGTCTTTTGACGAGACTGCCTTATGGTGAAGAATTTAAAATAGAGGATTTTGAAAAAATCGAAAAAGCCGAACAATACATGATGGATATAGGATTTAAAGCGGTTAGAGTGAGATGTCATAAAAATTTAGCTAGGATTGAAGTAAATAGAGAAGATAGAAAAAAACTATTTGATGAAAAACTTTTGGATAAAATTGCAAAAGAGTTCAAAAAATATGGATTTAAATATATTACTCTTGACATGGAAGGATATAGAGTAGGAAGTTTTAATCAAATGATAAGTAGCGAATAGTAAGAAAAAGTAGTTAGTAGTATGGGAACAGTTTATAACTGTTCCAAATATATTTTTGTACTTATAATGGAGGAATTTTGAATGAATAAGCAAGAGATAAAAAAACTTTTGAGACAGTTTAAATCTGGAGAAATTGATATAGATGAGGCAGTAAAAGTACTGGAAGATTTGCCTTTTAAAGATTTAGGATTTGCCAAGATAGATAATCATAGAGAAATTAGAGGTGGCTATCCAGAAGTTATTTATTGTGAGGGCAAAACGGTAGAGCAAGTAAGAGATATTGTGGAATTTATGCTTACAAAAAATAAAAATATACTTGCCACTCGTGCAAGTGAAGAAATGTATAGGGCTATAAAGGAAATATGTGAAGATGCACAGTATAATAAACTTGGCAGAACGATTACTATAAGGAAAACTCCAGAGGAATATACTGATAGTTATATAGCTATAATTGCAGCTGGAACTTCAGATTTGCCAGTAGTTGAAGAAGCTTATGAAACAGCTAAAATTTTGGGGAATAGAGTAGAAAAGATTATTGATGTTGGAGTTGCTGGAATACATAGATTGTTTGCTAAATTAGATATAATAAGAGGAGCAAAGGTAATAATTGTAGTTGCGGGAATGGAAGGTGCACTTGCAAGTGTAGTTGGTGGACTTGTAAATAAGCCTGTAATAGCAGTGCCGACTAGTGTAGGATATGGAGCAAATTTTGGAGGACTTTCATCTTTATTATCAATGCTCAATAGTTGTGCTAGTGGAGTTAGTGTAGTAAATATAGATAATGGTTTTGGAGCGGCATATAATGCAAGTATAATAAATAAATTATAAAAACTTAAAAGACCTGTTTATGTAAAAAACAGGTCTTTTAAGGAAATGAATATTTAAGTCTGCTCCTAATTTTCTGTTTCTAAGATATATGCCGAGATGAGTTTTGTAGTATTTATTAAAGCATCTATATGTGTACGTTCAATACTATGTGAAGCATGAACACCGGGACCAATTAAAGCACCTCTTATATTGTTTCCGGCTTTTAAAGCAGCTGAAACATCAGAACCATAATTAGGATAAATATCTACTGAAAATTGTAAATTATGTTTTTTAGCAAGATTTATAAGTCTTGATACCATATTGTAATCATATGGACCAGAAGAATCTTTAGCACATATAGAAACATCAAATTCTGTACAATTTAAATCATCACCTATTGCTCCCATATCTATTGCAATAAGTTCATCAATTTCTTTGGGAATATAAGACGAGCCGTGACCTATTTCTTCATAAGTAGATATGAAAATTTTAATAGTGTTATTAGGGGTAATTTTGTTTCTTTTTAGTATTTCCATAAATCCGAATAAAACTGCAACACCAGCTTTATCGTCTAGATGTCTTGATTTAATAAAACCATTTTCTTTAATTACTGTTCTAGAATCAAAAGATATGAAATCACCTACGGATATGCCGAGTTTTTCTACATCTTCTTTAGAATTAACTATTTCATCTATTCTTATTTCCATATTTAGTTCTTCACGTTTTTGGTCCTTGGCATCAGAATAAACGTGTACAGATGGTTTTGTAGTGAGAATTGTACCATCATATATTTTTCCGCTGCGTGTATGTATTTTACAGTATTCACATTCAACGGTATTCATCATATAACCGCCTATAGGAGTAAATCTTATCATTCCAGAGTCTTTAATAGAACGAACCATTGCACCAAGTGTATCTACATGAGCAGAAAGACCTATAATATAATTGTCATTTTTACCCGGTATAGTGATAACTCCACATCCTTTATTTGTCATATAAAATTCATAGCCTAAATCATTAACTTCGTTTTTAATTTTTTTCATTATTTCATGACAAAAGCCGCTTGGACTAGGAATGGTTAATAATTCTTTTAAGATTTTAATAATATATTTTTTGTTTATATCGTATTTCATGTTAAGCACCCCTTTTTGACTATTTTATTAATAAAATTAATCTATTATAAATAATATTATCAGATATATTTAAGCGAGTTAAGAAAAAAATTACATAGTTATGATTTTATTGGAAAAATAAAATGACGGCTAAATAGCCGTCAATTGTTATTTTTGATTTTCATCTACCCATTTTTTTGCATTTTCCACCTGAAATTCACTTGGGATAGGTACATTTGAAATGTTTTCTAGTTTTTCTATATTGGCCCAAGCGGCAGTTTCATTACTTTTAATAGTTGTGTTTGAAGAATTTTTTTTAGATGTGTTTTTATTCATTATATTCACCTCTTTCAGTTATTATTATTTGCATAAATAAAAAATATATATAAACGAAAAATCAGGAAAATTTTACACTATTTTATATTTTTTATTCATATGATTTAATAAGGAGGGATTATTTATGGATTTGTTTAGTTATTTATCAGAAGAATCACTTATATTAGTACCTGTTATATGGGTAATAGGAATTTTTCTAAAAAAGACGCCTAAAATTCCAGATTGGTTTATACCATGGATATTGTTAATAATTAGTGTGGTAGCGATGACAGTAAAATTAGGTTTTGCTCTCCAAGCATTCATACAAGGAATTTTAATTACAGGAGTATCGGTACTAGGACATCAGCTTGTTAAACAAACTGCTAAAAGAAGTTAAATAAAAGATAAATTTGCTTGAAAAAAAACAATCATGTTTAGTAAAATAAAACTAATGATTATTAGATAAAATGGGTGAAAAACTTATGAAAAAATTATTAGAGCTTTTTAAGAATGATAAAGTATTTCGTGTTAGGATATTAATAGGATTTTTAGTATTAATATATATACCTATGGCTTTAAATATATATCTTATTTATAATAGGACAATAAAAGTAGTTGAGAAGGAAAAAATTGAGAAGGTAGAAGATATATTAGGAAAATTTAGCAAGACAATTGATTTTATATTAATGGATACTGAACGTTCTATTAATGAAGTAGTAAATCATAGGGGGATTCGTAAGGGAATAGAAGATTTTGAAATATTAAAAGATGATTATAGAATGAGAGTAAAAAAGTTTATTGCTAGAAAATTTCGAGAAATACAAAAAGAAAATCTTTACATTAAAGAGATTATATGTATTGTACAAACAAATAAGATAATAAATTGTGATGAAAATTTTATTACTGATAAATCGAAAAATTTTTTTGATGAAGTTTTGAAGGAAATTTATAAAACTGATAGTGATAAAGATATATTTTGGATATATGATGAGTCGAAAAAGTTTTTTTCAAATGCAAAAGATGAAAAAGTACTTTTTTTAGTCAGAAAGATAAAATCACTAGATGAAAAAAAAGATGTAGGTTATGTTTTTGCAATTATGGATACAAAAAAAATTATAAAACTTTACAAACACTATTCTTTTGGATTTGATGGAGAATTATCGATATATGATGAAAATAAGAAATTTGTACTTACAAAGCCTAGATATGCTGTTTCAGAAGATATATTGAGAGATTTAATAAAAAATGAGACATTTAATAGAATGAAAGAGTTTAATATAAAAAATAAAAAGTATTTTATTGGGACTACACGTATTAATAAGCTAAATTGGTATTTGACAGTAGTTGTACCTAAAGATGAATTAACAATGGGTATAAAAGCACACTTAAATAAAAGTATTGGGTTTATTGTACTTATAAGTCTTTTACTTGCGTTTTGGATAGTAATAGAAGTTATAGTGCTTTCAAAAGTTATTACGGAAAAAGAAATGGCGCATTATCGATTAGTTTTTACTGAAAAGATGAATGAGAAATTGCGTATGTATAAGCATGATTTTATGAATCATTTACAAATTATTAGAGGACTTATTGAGCTTAATTATCCTGAAAAGGCTTTGGAATATCTGATAGATTTATCTAAAGAAGGTTTGATTATAAAAGATAAATATGAAATAGGTATTCCAGAAATAGAATCTACTATTTTTACAGCAATTTCTCAAGCTAGAGAAAAAAATATAGAAGTTGAAATAGATTGTATAAAGCTTTCTGAAAAAATACCTGTAAAGATATATGATTTGACTAAAATATTAACTAATCTTATTAAAAATGCTATATATGCTCTTGAAAAAGATGATGCTTTGGAAAAAAAATTAATTATAAGAATATATAATGATTTAGATGAATATGTATTTGAAATAATAAATAATGTTCCAATTATTCCAGAAGAAATTAGGGACAAGATTTTTACAAAAGGTTTTACTACAAAAGGTAAAGAGGGAAGCGGATTAGGACTTCATATTGTAAAAAAATTAGTTGAGAAAAATGGAGGAACTATAGAACTTGTAGTAGATGAAGAAGGCAATCATTTTATAGTGAGATTTTAATAAAAAAATTGGCATCTAATTTTAGATGTCAATTTTTTTTTATTAAAATTTAAATTTTTTTAAGAAAATAACATAGTTGCAGAGTTTTTTGGTTGTTTTTTAAATGGAATTAAATTTTAGAATATAAAGATATATTTTGCAAATAATACTTATAAAGTGAATTTTTGTACAAAATTCAAAAGGGTGGATATATTTTGTTTAAGATAATAAAGGATAAGGTATTTAGAAAAGAACAAAATAAAAAATTAAAACTTACTAAGTCGCTAGATGAAAATATTAATCTGTTTAAAAGTATTCATGATAATGATGAAACTATTATATATAGAAGATTTGAAAGCAAGGCATCAAGTAGTATAAAGTTTTGTATATTGTTTGATGTAAATTTAAGTAAAATAGTTGAAATTAATGATGGCATTATAAAACCTATTATTAGTTCAAAACTAGGAACAAATATTCCAAGAAAAAAAAGAATAGATTATATACTGACAAAAGTTATATCGTCTTGTGATTGCCGAAGAGCATCTGATATAGATGAGATAGATGGATTTTTGTTATATGGAAATACTATATTGCTAATAGATGGTGTTGATGAAGCAATATTAATTAATACTAGAAATTGGAAGCAAAGGCCTATAATGGAACCCATGTCGGAAAGGGTTATTAGAGGACCTAAAGATGGTTTTACTGAATCAATAGATGTAAATTATACATTGATAAGAAGAAGGATAAGAAGTCCTGATTTAAAATTTAAATTTAGAGAAATTGGTAGAGAAAGCAAAACGAGAATTTGTATTTGCTATATACAGGGAATAGCATCAGAAAAAATTATTAAAGAGTTAGACAAAAGAATAAAGAAAATAAATATAGATGGCATAATAGAATCAGCATATATAGAGGAGTTAATTAAAGATTCTCCTCTATCACCATTTGAAACTATTGGAAATACAGAAAGACCTGATATAGTAGTAGCAAGATTATTAGAGGGTAGAATTGCTTTGATAGTTGATGGAACTCCTAATGTACTGACATTACCATATTTATTTATGGAATATTTTCAGTCGAATGAAGATTATTATCAGCATTTTATTTATGCATCTATTAATAGAATAATAAAGGTTTTAGGTTTTTTCATTTCTACGAGTATTCCTGCTATTTATGTTGCTTTAACTACATTTCATCAGGAAATGATACCTACACCACTGCTTTTGAGTATTTCGGCGGCAAGAGAAGGTGTACCATTTCCTACTATTGTAGAAGCATTACTCATGCTTTTTGCTTTTGAAATAATTAGAGAAGGTGGAGTAAGATTACCTGCTCCTATTGGGTCATCTATAAGCTTTATAGGAGCTATAATTTTGGGTTCAGCTGCAGTAGAAGCAAAATTTGTAAGTGCACCAATTGTTATAGTAGTAGCTGTAACAGGATTTTCTAATTTTTTGTTGCCCAAAATGTTAGGCCCTATACTAGTTGTCAGAACAATTTTTTTATTACTGTCGGCGTTTTTAGGTTTATATGGATATATATTTGGCATTATAGGACTTTTAATTCATTTAATGTCAATGAGGTCATTTGGAGTACCATATATGTCTAATTTAGATTCATTAAGTGAGCAAGAAATAAAAGATACAGCTATACGTGCTCCATGGTGGGTTATGAATTATAGGTCGAAGTTAATTGCAGCAAAAGATATTATACGTAATAATACTCCACGAAGCAAGAAGAGGTAATATTATGAAAAAAGAGATAATAGGAGTTTTAATTATAATAATGATTTTAAATATAACTGTTCTTACTTCTTGTTGGAATTATGTAGAAATAAATGATAAAAGAATAGTTTCTGGAGCAGCTGTAGACTATGATGAAAAAAATGACAAGATTATTTTAACAGTGGAAACTGTTACTAATAGACTTGGAAAAGAAACGGAAAGAACAAAACAAGAGATTTTTTATAGTGAAGGCAGTACAATTTTTGAAGCAATAAGAAATATAATAGAAAAGTCAGGTCAAAAGTTGTTTTGGAGTCATGCAAAAGTTATGGTGTTAAGCAAATCACTATTAAAAAATAAAAATAAATTTTTAGGCGTTATTGACTTTATGGATAGAGATGTAGAGCTGAGAGATAATATTTGGCTTTTTGTATCAAGAAATAAAGAGGCAAGAGAAATATTAGAAGCAAATCTTCAGCTGGATAAAATAGTAGCATATCATTTGGAGGATATGATGGAAAATAAAAAAAGTGTATCAAAGTTTCATGCTGTACCGTTGTGGGAATTTGTTGATAAATTAGCTATTAAAGGAATTTCACCCGTGTTACCGTTGGTTTCTAAAATTACATATAACAATAGAGATGTTGTAGAAGTTTTTGGTACAGTAGTATTTAAAAAATTGGAAAGTGTTGGATTTTTAAATGGAATAGAGACAAAGAGTTTTTTATTAGTTATTAATGAGCTGAAAGGGGGAACTTTGGTAATACAGGAAGATAAGCTATTTGATAAGCCTATTAAAATTGCAATGGAGATATTTGATAATAAGACTAAAATTACACCTGTATATTCTGATGAAAAATTAACTATGAATATAGATGTAAAAACTAAAGTGAATATAAATGAAATCGGAGCAAAAATAGATTTAACTGATGAAAAAAAAATAAAAAGATTGCAAGAAAAAGGAGAACAAGTTATAAAAAATGATATACAAAATGTTATTAAAAAAGTTCAAAAGGAATATAGAAGTGATATTTTTGGTTTTGGAACAATTATAGAGAGGAAATTTCCAAAACAATGGAAAAAAATTCGAGATAAGTGGGATGAATACTTTTTAAATCTAAATATAAAAGTAAATGTAGATTTAAGTATTAAAGGAACAGCTTTAAGATTAAAGTCAATTGATGTGGAGGATTAAAATATGTTTTTGCTAATTATTTTAGCATATATAATTATAGGAATTATTGAAATACTGCCTTTAATAAAAAGAAACCAAAAAAAAGAACTGGCTGTATATTTAATAACATTTATTGGTGCATTTGTTATAAGTTTATTATTGAGTTTAGGAGTAAAAATACCAAGTCCTGCTAAACCGTTAGAAAAGGCAGTAAAGGCAATAATAAATATTTAAGTTTTAAATAGGAATGATACAAATGAACAAGTTTTATAAGTTGATTTTGTTGATAATTGTAAATAATCTTCTTTTAATTGGCTGTTGGAATTATAAAGATATAAACAAGATGAGATTTGTAGCAGGAATAGCAGTGGATTATGATAAAAGCAAAGATGAATACATTATTACTGCAGAGATTGCAAGTCCTCAGGGTTCAAGTACGCAGATTAAAAGGGAAATTTTTCAAAGCAGAGGAGAGACGGCATTTGATGGAGTTAGAGATTTAATATTTAAAAATGGGCGGAAATTGTTTTGGGCACATACGAAAGTTATTATTTTAGGTAAAAGTGTTGTAAATAAAAAGCTTCTTTCGGTTTTAGATTATATTAGCAGAGATGCAGAGTTTAAAGATGATATATGGCTTTTAGTATCTAAAGAGGAAAGTGCTTCTAAAATATATGAGATAGATTATAAAAAGCCTCAAGAAATAATATCTTTTAATTTAGATAATGTATTTAAAAACTCTAATAGAATATGTACTTACTATGCAGTTCCTTTGTGGAGGTTTATGGAGATATTGCAGTCTGAAGGAGCATCTCCAACTTTACCCGGTGTAAAAATTGTGGAGAAAGAAGGTAAAGTTTTTACTCAAGTAGAGGAAATTGCTGTTTTTAAAAAAGATAGAATAGTTGGATGGTTGAATACTATTGAAAGTAGGAGTTTTTTATTTTTAATTGATGAGATAAAAGGAGGAGTAATAACAGTAGATTGTGATACATCGAGAGGAATTGTAAAGGTTGGGTTAGAAGTGCTTGATAATAATACAAAAATTAAGCCGGTACGTTCAGGGAATAATTTAGTTGTAAATATAGACATAAAGTTAATAGTAAGCATTGGGGAAATAGGTGGAGATATTGATGTTATAAGTAACAAGGGTAGGGAAAAACTTAAAGAAGATACTGAAAATTTAATTAAAAAACAGGTAGAAGATTTAATAAAAAAGGTTCAAAATCAGTATAAAAGTGATATTTTTGAGTTTAGTAAAGTAATAAATAAAAAAATGCCTTCTGTATGGAAAGATATAAAACCTAACTGGGAAGAAATTTTTAGTAATATAAAAACTAAAGTCAATGTAAAAGTAACAATAAAGAGCAGTGCACTGACATCTAGGCCTATTAAAGTAAACTATTAATTTTTGCCTGGGAGGAATATTATTGAAAAAAGAATTTATTTCGATTAGACAGGGGATTGCACTTTTAGTTTTGTTTATAATTGATGGAACAGTAATGCTTCCAACGGCAGCAGAGGCTGGAAAAGATCTTTGGATGTCAATAGTTATTTCCATTATTTTTACAATACCTATGATATTTATATATTCTAAACTGCTTTTGATGTATCCTCATAAAGATTTTTTTGATATTTTAGAAATAATTTTTGGCAAATATATTGGAAAAGTTATTGGCATATTATATATTTGGTTTTCATTTCATTTATCAGCTTTAGTACTAAGGGACTTTGGAGAAGTTTTTAATATTTTACTGCCAGAAACGCCAATGGTTATAATATTTATACCGCTTTTGACTGTATGTGTATGGGGCATAAAAGAAGGAATAGAGGTGCTGGGGAGAGTAGCAAAATTTTTTATGCCATTAATAATATTTTTTATACTTTTTTTTGTAATTGTATTAATTCATAAAATGAATATAAACAATATAAGACCAGTATTAATGAATGGTATAAAACCTGTAATGAAAGGAGCTTTTTCAGCTTTTTCTTTTCCTTTTGGAGAGATAATTATTTTTATTATGATTTTTTCGTCTTTACAAAAAGAGGAAAAAACGTATAAAGTTTATTTATTAGGATTAATTATTGGTGGAGTATTAATTTTGATAATAAAGTTGACAAATGTTTTAGTAATTGGAATAAATAAATATTCATTTCAGTATTTTCCCGGTATTGCTGCAGTAAGAAGAGCAGGTGTTGGAAAAGCTATTAAGAGTATAGAAATGTTAAGTTTTATTATTATTTTTACAGGAGGTTTTATCAAAATAAGTATATCAATGCTTGCTTCAATTAAAGGGATTGCAAAGTTATTTGATATTACAGATTATAGATTTATAGTAGTACCTA
Organism: Caminicella sporogenes DSM 14501; assembly: GCF_900142285.1. NCBI lineage: Bacteria > Bacillati > Bacillota > Clostridia > Peptostreptococcales > Caminicellaceae > Caminicella > Caminicella sporogenes. Next base: position 142,465 of record NZ_FRAJ01000006.1, read on the forward strand.
TGAGTTTAATGATGTTAAATTTAGCTTATATAATAAGTGATAATATAATGGATTTTGTGAATTGGTCTGCTGAAATTTGGCCTTATTATGCTTTTCCATTTCAAGTTATTATACCTATTTTGATATTTATTACAGCGAAGATTAGAAGAATGGACAAATTAAAAAAGCTAGGAGGAAAAGTTATTGAATAGAGAGGTTATTTCTAATAAACAGGGTATAGCGTTGATAACACTTTTTATAATGGGAAGTAGTTTGATATTAGGAACAGGAACTAGTGCTGGAAGAGATGCTTGGATAGCTGAGATTATAGCAATACTGTTTGCAGTTCCTATAGTATGTGTATATGCTAGAATTCTTTATCTATTTCCACAAAAAGATTTAGTTGAAATAGTAGAAATAATATTTGGCAAATTTATAGGGAAAATTATAGCATTGTTATTTATATGGTTTTCATTTCATTTAGGAGCTCTAGTTTTAAGAAATTTTGGAGAGTTTATAACAAATGTATCTTTGCCTGAAACTCCTATAATTATTAGTATGTTGTTTATGATTATAGTATGTATATGGGGAGTAAAAGAAGGTATAGAGGTACTTGGAAGATGGTCGAATTTAAATTTGATGATACTATTTATTCTTATAACTGTTACGATAATTCTTCTTGTACCTAATATGAAAATAGATAATATTTTACCCATATTGTCTAGAGGATTTAAGCCTGTTTTCAAAGGTGCTTTTTCAGTTTTTTCTTTTCCATTTGCTGAAACGGTAGTATTTTTATTATTTTTTTCATCTGTTGATAACAAGTCATCATATAAAATATATTTAACTGGATTGATATTAGGTGGAATTATTATTTTTGCTACTTCTTTTTCGGAATTGTTGGTATTTGGAGAAAAAGAATATGTTTCTTTCTTGTTTCCTTCTTACAAAGCTGTAGGCAGGATAAAAATAAGTGATTTTATTCAAAGTCTTGAAATAATTGTATCTATATCATTTTTAGCAGGAGGATTTATAAAAATATCTATGTGCTTATTAGCATCTTGTAAGGGAATAACAAAATTATTTGGCTTTAATGATTACAGGTTTATAGTAGTTCCTATGTCTTTACTTATGATTAATTTATCATACTTAATATATGACAGTACAAATGAAATGTTTAAGTGGGCTTTTGAGATTTATGGTTTTTATGCACTGCCGTTTCAAGTGATACTTCCTATATTTATATTAATATGTGCAGAATTTAAAAAGAGAAAAAAAGATTATATAATTAACATTAATAGAACAAAATAAATAAGGCGTTAAAAACGCCTTTGATTAATTGAAAATCTTTTTTTTATATTTTTCTAAAATAGACATTAGAGGATAACCTAATCCATAACATGCTATAATTTGTCCTACTGATACATATGCCATTAACAATATAAGGGGAAGAGGTATACCATAAGCATATTTAAGTAGAAGTCCTATTATAATTCCATTTACGATTACAGGTGGCAGTGGTACTAGCCATTTTTTTGGCATTTTATAGGATAAATATGCTGCAATAAGAGAAGCAAGACTTCCAAATATAATATCTAAAATTCCTACAGGACTTAAAAGGTTAGCTATAAGGCATCCTACGAACAATCCAAGAATTGCAGCAGGAGTAAAGTAAGGTAGTATAGTTAGTGCTTCAGATATTCTAATTTGTATTTCTCCATAGCTTATAGGAGCAAAAACTATAGTTAAAACTGCATATATGGCAGCAATTACTGATGCTTGTATGAGAAATTTAGTATTTTTCATTAGGATACCTCCTCAAAATAATTTTTTTGTATGTACAAAACAAATTAATTATAACATTATTGTTTTTAATTGACTAGGCAGATGTATTTAGGTTGTTATAATATATTATTGACAAGATATGCAAAATTTAAAGAAGGAGGGAAAATTATGCTTAAATTACTTAATTTAAAGACTAATAAACATATGGAATTGATTGATATAACGAGTGAAATAGAAAATATAGTTAAAAAATCTGGTGTTAAAAATGGAATATGTACAGTATATATTCCACATACTACAGCTGGAATAACAATCAACGAAAATGCAGACCCTGATGTAAAGAAGGATATGGTTATGGAGCTTAATAAAATCGTTCCATTAGAAGATAATTATAGACATATAGAAGGAAATTCGGCTGCACATATTAAAGCAAGTATTATGGGATTTTCTCAGACAGTTATTATTGAAGAAGGAAGACTTTTATTAGGAACTTGGCAGGGAATATATTTTTGTGAATTTGATGGACCAAGAAATAGAAAAGTTTATGTAAAGATTATAAAATAGGAATTGTCTAGTATATATACATTTTTAATAAACTAAAAAAATTAAAGTTAAAAGTTAAGAGTTGTTAAGGTTAAAATTACAACTCTCAACTTTTAACTTATATAACTTTATGATTTTGAAATTAAATATATATTTAATATTATATTAATTTTGATTAAGATAAAAAATATTTTATTTTGCTAATTCATATAATGCATGGGCATATATTTTTGTAATTTTAATTAAATTTTCAATGGATATATATTCATCTCTTTGATGAGCAAGTTCTGGTTCGCCCGGGAATAGAGGACCGAAGGCAACGGCATTTTTTATTGCTCTAGCATAAGTTCCTCCACCTATAGTTATTGGTTCTCTTTCATCCCCAGTGAAATCTTTGTATACATTCATAAGTTTTTTAATTAAATCGTGGTCTTTTGGGATATAAATTGGTGCCATATGTTCATGTAAATTTAGTACTATTCCTGTATCTATTAATTCCTTTTCTATTCCAGTAAGAACATCATCTTGAGTGTTAGTTATAGGGTATCTGACATTTACGGATAATTTTACTCTATTTTCATTTAAGTCTATAATACCTACATTAAATATTAATTTTCCAGATTCTTCATCTTCAAATCCACATCCTATGGATTGTCCATAATATTCCATACCTATTTTATCATTATAAAATTTTATAAAATCAGCTATTTCTCCTTTAGATAAGTTTAATGTACCTAGAAATACTATAAGTTGAGAAATTGCGTTTTGACCTGATTCTGGAAGGCTGCCATGGGCTGATATGCCAAATGATTTGATTATTTTCTTATTATTATTTTCAATTAATTCAAGTTTTACATTATTTTCTTTGGTGTATTTGTCTATTTTTTCTTTTAATGATTCATTATAAATTAAATGAGCTTCACAGTAATCAGGAACCATATTTGGTCTATTGCCACCTTTAATTTTTATTATTTTTACTCCATTATTATCACTATTTTTTTGAAAGTTTTTATTTAAATCAAAAATGAGAATACCTTTTTCACCGTTGATTGCTGGAAAATCAGCATCTGGAGTAAATGCTAAATCGGGAGCTTTTTCATGTTTTAAATAATATTCTATACCTTTCCACCCACTTTCTTCATCAGTTCCGAATATAATACGAATTTTTTTATTTAATTTAATGCCTGAATCTTTTAGAGCTTTCATTGCATAAAGAGCAGCTATAGCAGGACCTTTATCATCTATTGCTCCTCTACCATATATTTTGCCATCATGTATTTCACTGCCATATGGAGGGTATGTCCAATTATCACCTTCTGGAACAACATCGAGATGGACTAATATACCTACTACTTCATCACCATTTCCAAATTCAGCATGACCAGCATAATTATCTATATTTTTAGTTTTGAAGCCAAAACTTTTAGAGAGGTTTAAAGCGTATTGAAGACATTTATAAATTCCTTCACCAAATGGCATATTTTCCTTTGGCTCATCTTTAACGCTTTTTATTCTTATTATTTCTTGTGTAGATTTAATGATTTCATCTTTCATTTTTTCAATTCTTTCATTGAGATTCACTTAAATTCCTCCTTGTAAGAAAAATTTTGAAGATTTTGTTTTATAATACTTCAATTTGGAATAATTTTCAAGGATATAGGTTTGATTTTATATTAAAATGTATTAAAATATTATTATAGTCATTATTAGATAGGTAATATATAAGTTAAACAAATTAATGAAAAAATATTATTATATCAGTTAAGAATTGAGAGTTTTTAAAGAACTTTAAGTTATTTAAAAGTTTGACTTTAAAACTTGCAACTTGTAACCAACAATATATAAATAAAGTATAAATGTTTAGGAGAGAGCTATGTATACTTTAGAAGAATTAAAGCAAATAACTCATAAATGTAGAAGATGTAGATTATGTAGAGGAAGAAATAATGTAGTTTTTGGTGAGGGAAATCCAGAAGCTGTAATTATGTTTATAGGAGAAGGTCCGGGTTACAATGAAGATGTGATGGGACGACCATTTGTAGGGGCAGCAGGAAAGCTCCTTACGAAAGCAATTCAAGGTATTGGCTTTAAAAGAGAAGAAATTTATATAGCCAATATTGTAAAATGTAGACCGCCTAATAATAGAAATCCAAGAGAAGATGAAATAAATGCTTGTATACCGTATTTGAGGTGGCAGGTTAAAATCATAAGACCGAAGATTATAGTATGCCTTGGAGCAGTTTCTGCAAGAAGTATAATAGATAAAAATTTTAGTATAACTCGTGAAAGAGGTATATGGATAGAAAGAAAAGGATATTTTATAATGCCTACTTTTCATCCAGCAGCTCTTCTTAGAGATGTAAAGAAGAAAAGACCATTTTGGGAAGATATGAAGAAAGTAAGGGAAAAGTATTATGAAATAATTTCTGATTGATATTAATTATATATTTTTTAAACATTTTGAAAAGCAATTGGTGCAAAGCTAGAGGTTAAAGTTCGGATTTATAATGAAGTGCTTTGCACCTTGGAAAAAAATTTTTCATTCTATCTAATATATTCAAGTGTAGATGTATTCATTTCTATTGTTATACATTTCTTTAAGCATTTAAATGTTTTAGAATATTATAAAGTCATTTCTTTATTGTAATTGTGTTTCCCATTAAATTAAGCAGCAGGTAATTATTTTGATGAGTTTTATTTATAAAATATTTTTATAATAAAGTAAAAGTTATTGGAGAATTTTATTTTTATTTTGTCTAAATGTATGTTATATATTATATTGTGTTAAACATTTGACAAAAGGAGGAGCTTTCATTGAAGAAGGAAGTGAGTATTAAAAAAATTAGAAATGATGCAGAAGAATTATTTAGAAAAGGGGATTTTTACTGTTCAGAAGCAGTTGTCAGTTCAATAAAAAATAATTTTGAAATTGACATGCCAGATGAAATGATAGCAATGGCTTCAGGTTTTCCTATTGGTATAGGAAAGTCAAAATGTGTATGTGGAGCAGTATCTGGTGGCATTTTAACAATTGGATATTTTTTTGGAAGAACAAAAGGCGGAGACTCAAAGGTTCAAAAAACTCTTCAACTAGCTAATGAATTACAACAAAGCTTTAGAGATAATCATGGTTGCTTATGCTGTCATGTTCATACAAGGGGAATGGATATGGCTTCAGGAGAGCATAAAAAGCAGTGTATTTCTTTTACTGGAGAGGTAGCTCAAAAAGCTGCTGAAATAATAGTAAGAGAGCTTAATATAAAAAATATTGATGAATAATAAGAGGTGAAGAGGTGAAAAGTAGAATAATAAAAAAAATACCTTTACCTATTGCTGGATTGATGTTAGCCTTAGCAGCAATGGGGAATTTAATATTATCTTATGGTATTGTTTATAAAAATATTTTTGGTATCTTATCGTTTGTAATCTTTATACTTCTTGTTTTGAAGATGGGAATTTATAGAAAAGATATTGTTGAAGACCTTAAAAATCCCGTTATCGCAAGTGTTTTCCCTACTTTTTCTATGGGAATAATGATTTTGTCTACTTATATTAAACCGCATTTGCCTTATGTGGCTTATGGCATTTGGATTTTAGCTTTAGTAATTCATTTTTCTTTAATAATTTATTTTACAAAGAAATTTATTTTTAATTTTGATATTAAAAAAGTTTTTCCAAGTTATTTTGTAGTTTATGTTGGTATTGTGGTAGGTAGTGTTACTTCATCTGCATATGATTTAAATTATATAGGAAGGTTAGTATTTTGGTTGGGGTTTGTAGCATACTTAATTTTATTACCTTTGGTAGTTTATAGGGTTTTTGCTGTTAAAGCAATTCAGGAACCCGTATTACCTACAATTACAATTTTTACAGCACCTGCAAGTCTTTGTTTAGCAGGATATTTAAGTTCATTTGAGTCAAAAAATATGTTTATAATTTATTTTTTAACTATTTTGTCTTTAGCTATGTTTTTTTTAGTACTTTTATATATGCCTAAAATGTTAAAAATTAAATTTTATCCAAGCTATTCGGCTTTTACTTTTCCCTTTGTAATTAGTGCTATAGCTGTAAAAAAGTTATATAATTTTTTAGTTAATTTAGGGCAAACAATAGTAATTTTAAAATATGTAGTTGTATTTGAAACTTTATTGGCTGTTTTAATAGTAAGTTATGTTTTTGTTAGGTATTGTATTTTCATTTTAAGTAATAGACAAAGAAAAAGAAAAATTGAAGCTGCTTTATAAATTTTAAGATGTAAAAAACGCATTAGAAAGATAAAGTTTATCTTGTCTAATGCGTTTTTCTTTTAAATATTGGTTGTGTAATTAAATAATTGAATTTTAAAAATTATTTTTTTAAATGAGGTAAAATTATTTTAATTATGTCTTTAAAAATAGAAATTTCTTTTTTTGAACACTTATTAATAAGTGAAATAAATTCTTGAAACTCATTTGTATAAGATTTGCTATAACTATCTTTTAAATAATCATTTTTTTCAATTTCTTTTACAAAATAATTCAGCTTTTCTTTATCTGAACCTTTCACCAGATAATCAATTGATATGTGAAGACATTCAGAAATTTTAAATAAAGTATTTAAGCTCATTTGTCTTTCGCCACGTTCAAGCTGTCCTATATATAGTGGGGAAAGTTCAACTATTTCAGCAAATTTTTCCCTTGTTAATCCTAATTTTTCTCTTTCTTGTCTTATTCTTTCACCTATTGCTTTGTTGTCTATTTCGTTGTACACATTTTCTCCCACCTTCTTATTAATCTGTTACTTAAACTCTATCGAAAAAATAAAATAATCTAAATAAGCTAATTGTATATATTTTTTGTTTGCAATTTGCCTATATTTGTTGTAAAATGTTTCTAGTAACAATTAAAGTTATAAAATATTTGGGAGATGTGAAGATAATGGGAAAATTTAGAGATAGAATAAAAAACTTTTTAAAAAACGATAAAGGTGATAAAGATTTAGATGAGATTTTGAAGATTAGTAAAAAATTAGACAAGCTTATAAGTAAATATATGGAAAAAGATAAAAATGAATAGAGAAAATACTAATTAATTATGTGATTGTAGAAATTAATTTTTAATATCAAACAATTTATACGAAAATTTATGAATTAGTGTTTATTTTGGCTTCAAAAATATAGCCAATACCTCTTATTGATTTTATATATTTTGGATTGGATTTATTGTCCTCTATTTTATGTCGCAGTCTTTTTACATATGTATTTACTGTATTTTCATCGTATAATTCACTTTTCCATACATTGTTTAAAATTTGTTTTCTAGTTAGAACAGTGTGCACATTGTTTATAAAAAATAATAGTAAATTAAATTCAGTTGTTGATAAGTTTATTTCTTTTCCATTTTTTAAGACTTTATGAGCATTTATGTGTATTTCGATATTGTCAAATTTGATTATATTTTTATTTGCATTAGGGTTAGAGTTGTTATATTCTTTATAGCGTCTTATATGTGCTTTTACTCTTGCTACAAGCTCTATTGGGTCGAAAGGTTTTGTTATATAGTCATCTGCACCAATTCCAAAACCTAATACTTTATCGTATTGACTTGATTTGGCACTTAAAAAGATTATAGGAATATTAGTTTTTTTTCTAATAATCTTGCATGTTTCCATTCCATCTAGATTTTCCATATTTATATCTAATATAACTAATTTAATATCGCTATTAAGCTTTTCGATTGCTTCCTTACCGCTATAAGCAGAAACAACTTCTAAATTATTTATTTTCATAAATTGACTTATCATATGAACGATTTTCTTTTCATCATCAACTACCATAATTTTATCCACAAAAATTACCCCTTAAACTAATATTTGCTTTAAATATATATATAAAACTTTGAAATTTTGCATTTTAAATGAATATACATTAAATATTATGACAATTTTATGACAGTTTCATATAAATATATAGAACTTTCAGATTATTAAATATATTATGTTATATAATAATTGTATAATAAATAATTTAATATATAAAGGGGGTTTTTATATGGATAATAATGTTCAAACAAAAAGAAATAGTAGTAATGGATTATTAAAGTTTATAGTTTTTAGTTTGGTGGGAATTTTTATGTTTTTCATTCCCATTAATATTGGTGGGAAATCAACTATTCCGTTAGATCACATAGTTACAGGAATTAAGAAAGGTATGCCTTCTTTGACGCCTATATATGCATTAATTGTGATAATAATAGGCGGAATAGCACCTTTTTATAAAAAAACGTGGAATAAAGATAAAGTTACAGTAGTGTTTTCATTTCTTAAACTTTTAGGAGTATTAGTTGCTTTTATGGCTTATTTTCATTTTGGTCCAGCATGGCTCTTCGAAAAAGATATGGTTCCATTTTTATTTAATAAACTCGTCATTCCAGTTGGTCTTATAGTTCCCATAGGAGCGATATTTTTGGCTTTTTTAGTTGGATATGGATTATTAGAGTTTATAGGTGTTTTAATGAGACCAGTTATGAAACCTATTTGGAAGACTCCCGGTAGGTCTGCTGTGGATGCAGTTGCATCTTTTGTTGGAAGTTATTCTATAGGACTTTTGATTACAAATAGAGTTTTTAAAGAAGGAAAATATACTGTAAAAGAAGCATGTATTATTGCAACAGGATTTTCAACTGTATCAGCTACTTTTATGATAATTGTTGCTAAAACGCTTGGACTTATGGAAATGTGGAATACGTTTTTCTGGACGACTTTAATTATTACATTTATAGTAACTGCCATTACTGTTAGAATAAAACCTTTGAGTAGTAAGGATGACAGCTATATTACAGGTGAAGGCGACCCAGAACCAGAGTTTAAAGGAAATCTGTTTAAAAAAGCTCTTGATGAAGGATTAAAGGCAGCGGAAGAATCTCCTTCTTTAGTTAAAAATATTATGGATAATTTAAAAGATGGTTTTGTTATGGCAATGGGAATACTTCCATCTATATTGTCAGTAGGTTTGTTGGGTTTAATATTAGCTAAATATACACCTATATTCGATATAATTGGATATATATTCTATCCATTTGCATTGTTGTTAAGAGTACCACAGCCAATGCTTGCGGCAAAAGCTATGGCAGTAGAAGTTGCAGAAATGTTCTTACCTGCACTACTTGTAGCAAGTGCTCCATTAATTACTAAATTCATAATAGGAGTTATTTCTATATCTTCGATATTGTTTTTCTCAGCTTCAATACCATGTATTTTATCTACTGAAATACCTATAAGTATTACAGAAATATTAATTATATGGATAGAAAGAACTATATTAACTCTTTTAATTGTAGCACCATTAGCATTTTTAATATTATAAAAATAAGAATTTTATAATAATTTAAAATAATATGATAAAATATAGACATCTATATCTTATTAATAAGATATAGATGTTGTTTTTATGAATTAAAGAGGTGGGTTTATGAGTTTAAAAAAGAGAATAACCCTTACTATTTGTTCAATAATTATACTGCTTCTTTTGCTACTGAGTGGAATTATATATAAAAAGTCAGCTTCTATTTTGAATGATGAAGCAGAAGTTTATATGCTTTCTCAACTTGAGAGAGCTAAAGAAAATATTGATTTACGTATAAATATTACAAAACTTGAAACTGAAAATTTAGCTTTAAATGATAATGTGATAGCTTTTTTAGAGGGAAAGATAAATGCAATAAAAATGAATGATATATTATTAAGAGAAATAAATATTAAAAATCAAAATGGTAATTATTATAAGGATTTATTTATATTAAATAATGATGGGAAAATACTTGCTACTTGTATGGCTGAAGCTGTAAATTTAGATTTGTCAAATAGAGAGTATTTTATAAAAGCAAAAAAAACGGGAAAAACAGTTACAAGTGATATATTGATTGCAAGGTCTGACGGCTCTTTGATAGTAAATACTATAAGTCCTGTTAGAAATTCTAAAGGAATTATATCTGGCTATGCTGGAATAGCTATAAAGGCTGAGTATTTTTCAAAGATAGCAAACAAATTAAAATTGGGTAAAAAAGGATATTATTCAATAATTGATTCAAATAATCGCATATTAGTACATCCAAATAGAGAATTGATAGCTAAAAAATCTATATTTGATGTTACATATGAAATGCTTGAAGAAACTAAAAATCAAAAAAATTTTGTGATTAAGAAAAAATCTATAACTAATGGAGTTAAAGAGTTTCAAATATATAAACTTATGAATAGTAATAGGTGGATACTTATTGCAATTCTCCCAGAGTATGAAATGTATGAAAAATCTATGCTTTTATTAAGTTATGTACTTTTAATAGGAACCGTTGGTATAATACTTGCTATTGTATTAGGCTCATATATATCAAATAAAATTTCTCAGCCGATTATAGCTATAACTAATTATTTAGATAATGCTACAAAGAGTAATTTGCTTATTAAGCAGTCAATTGCAGAATCTGTTAAAAGTTTTAAAGAAGAAGGTAGAAAATTTATTAGAGAAAGTGAAGAGATAAAAATTAATTCTAATGATGAAATAGGTAACTTGAGAAAGGCGTTAAAAAATTTGAAAGAGTATTTTATACATCTTATAAGTATGTTTGAACTTGAAAGTGAAAATCTTGTAAAATATTCAAAGGAGTTATCTTCTACTGTGGAAAACATATCTTTTAGAACAGCAAAATTCATTTCTACATTGTCACATGATTTAAAGACATCAATAACTCTTATAAAAGGATATGCGAAAGGATTAAAATCAGGAATTATAGAAGATGAAAAGATAAAGGATGAATTTTTAGATGGGATTATTAAAAGTGCTGAAGATATTGAAAGGATAACGTGTGATATACTTGATAACGCTTATGAAGCAAAGTGTGTGCCTAATTTAAGACGAGAAAATGTAAATGCAAAGGAATTTATAAAAGAGTTATTTGAAAATACTAAGCAATATGTCATTAATTCAAATAGAAATTTTAAAGGGAATTGGAATTGTAGTGAAGGATATTTTTATATAGATAAAACAAAAATTAAAAGAGCTTGGAATAATTTGATTAACAATGCTGTTAAATATTCTAAAGAAAATAGTGTAGTAAAAATATTTATTAATGAAGAAGAAAACAGAGTTGTATTTGAGGTGATAGATGAAGGAAAGGGCATAAAAAAAGAGGAGATTTCTAAAATATTTGATATGTTTTATAGAGGAGAAAAAAATAAGGAAAAGGGTTATGGTTTAGGACTTTTCATAACTAAATCAATAATTAAGGCTCATAATTCAAATATTTTTGTAGAATCTGAAATAGGAAAGGGGACAAAATTTTGGTTTTATCTAGATAAATATTCAAATAAATATGGTTGATAAGAGTTTATATTGATAGAAATTATAACTGACTTATAGATAAAAGAGATATAGGAATGAGTTTTCCTATATCTCTATTTTATTTAAACTTTTAAGCTTGAGTTAATTTTTCTGAAATTTCATGAATAACTTTTCCTGAATCTAAAATATTTTTTATCTGTTCTTCAATAGACAGACTTATAGATTGGGAAGTAGATGCAGTTTCGCTAATTGATGTAGCTATACTTTCGATAGCTGCTGACATTTGAGTTGTAATTTCTGATTGTATATCAGATTTATTGCTTATTTCATCTATACCGCTATCTACTTCTTTAATTATTTCAATAATAGAATTGATGTTTTCTAAGGTTATTTTTGAAGAAGCTACTCCATCAGAAATTTGCTTGTCAGATTCTTTCATAGCTTCTACCACACTTTGTGTTTCACTTTGGATTTCTGAAACTAATTCTCTAATATCTATTGTTGCTAATTTAGATTGTTCAGCAAGTTTTCTAACTTCATCTGCAACAACTGCAAAACCTTTTCCTTGTTCACCGGCTCTAGCAGCTTCTATAGCGGCATTGAGAGCTAGAAGGTTTGTCTGTTCAGATATTTGATTTATCAAGTTTACCATATTTCCTATTTTATTTATAGATTCATTTAATTTATTAATTAGCATGAATATATTTTGAGAAGACTGAGCTATTGTATTTACTGATTTAACAGTATTTTCAACGGATTCTACTCCTTTTTGAGCTTTAATTTTCATATCTTTACTCAAGTTTTTAGTATTATTTGCAATTTTATCGATTATATGAGAATTGCTTTCCATTTCTTGAATTCCTGCTAGGGATTCTTCTATTGCTGCCGAATTATCCTGAATTTTACTTGAAATTTGAGATATATTTTTGTTAACGTCATTCATTTCTTTATTTATCGTTTCAAAAATGCTTTCCAAGCTTTCTAAAGAATTTCTCATGAGAAACTCTTTTTCAAGACTTTTTGCAAAGCCAATGGCACCGATGCACTCACCTTTTGAGTTTCTTATTGGATATGTAACTGCCTTAAAGGGGATACCATAAACTTCTTTTGGAACGATAGAACTAATAATTTTATTTTCAGATATGGTTTGATATAAAGGGTCATCTTTGGGAATTTTAGTTCCAACAGAAAGGTTTATTTTCATTTTATTTCCAGGATAATAAGCTAGGAATTTTTCTCTATCCGTAATTGATACCATTACATCTTCTTGGATAATGTCTTTAAGATGGGGCAATACTTCTTTAAAAGATTTGAAAATTTTTTGTTCCGAATTAAAGCTTAATCTACTCATTTGTGCTACTCCTTCCTAAGTCTATTGCTGCTAATAAAAATTTTTATATAATATATTTTTTTTATATATTCAAATATAAAACATATTCTACAAAAGATAATATTTTCCTTTTTTATTTTACAAATTTCATACAAATTAAAATAATTTTTATATTATAAAAAAATTTAATAGAAATTAAAAGTAAATTAATGTTAATTTTGAAATAAAAAATTTTCATTTGTAAATAATAAATAGAGATGTGAAGTTGTAAAACTCAGTTACATTAATTTATTCGTCTTAATTAAACTTGAAGTTTAATTTAAATAGTATTTTTATGGCAACAGTAAAATTAACAAATAGATAATATTGAGTATTGGGAAAGGATGGTGGATTTATGGTAAAAGCACTAGGTGAAGATTTGCCTAAGGAAAAATTTGATGAGCTTGAAAAGTTTATTGATAGTATGCAAACAACAAAAGGAGCTTTAATTGAAATACTTCACAAAGCTCAGGATATATTTGGGTATCTTCCAAGAGATGTTCAACTTTATATAGCAAGGAAATTGGGGATTCCGGGAGCAGAAGTATATGGAGTAGTGAGTTTTTATTCATATTTTACAACTAAGCCTAGAGGGAAACACACTATTAGTGTATGTATGGGAACGGCTTGTTTTGTAAAAGGAGCAGAGAGAATTGCTACGAAACTTAAAGAAAAATTAGGTATAGAGGCAGATGAAATAACAAAGGATGGTTTGTTTACACTTAAATATGTCAGATGTATTGGAGCTTGTGGACTTGCACCTGTGGTAATGGTAGATGATAAGGTGTTTGGACGTGTTAAAGAAGATGAAATAGATGAAATTCTTGATAAATATCGTAGTTAGGAGGAATTACAGTGAAGATTAAATCTTTAGAAGAATTGAGAAAAATAAGAAAAGAATCTATTGATAAGATTAATTTGAGATGTGGAGAGACTGATGGAGATAAAATAGAAATTCTCGTTGGAATGGCAACTTGTGGTATTTCTGCTGGAGCTAGAGAAACGCTAAATGAATTTGTAGAGGAAATTGCCAGAGAAAAATTAAATAATGTTAATGTCATTCCAGTAGGGTGTATTGGATATTGTCATTCAGAACCTACTGTACAGGTTAATATTCCCGGGCAAAGACCTGTAGTCTATGGGAATGTAACGAAAGATAAAGTTCATGCTATCGTAGAAAAGCATATTAAAGAGGGAAAGCCTTTATTGAATTTAACTATAGATGTAGATTTTGAAAGAGCTTAAATTTAAATGTTAGGAGGCTTTAAAATGGTTAGAGCTCGTACAAATATTATGGTTTGTGGAGGTACAGGTTGCTTAGCAAGTGATAGTGAAAAGATAATAAAAAATTTGGAGATTATTTTAAAAGCTCGAGGTTATTCTGATGAAGTTAAGGTCATAAAAACAGGTTGTTTTGGTTTTTGTGAGCAGGGACCAATCGTTAAGATAGAACCTGATAATGTGTTTTATGTTAGAGTTAGTCCGAAAGATGCTAAAGATATAGTTGATGAACATATTATTAAAGGGAGAAAGGTGGATAGACTTTTATATAGAGAGCCAGAAAAGAATGAAAAGATTAATAGACAAAGTGATATGCCTTTTTATAAGAAACAGCTTAGAGTTGCACTGAGAAATTGTGGACTTGTAAATCCAGAAGACATTTATGAATACATAGCATTAGGTGGATATGAAGCTTTAGGAAAAGCTATAACAAATATGAGTAGAGATGAAGTTATAGAAGAAATTAAAAATTCAGGGCTTCGTGGGCGAGGTGGTGGAGGTTTTCCAACAGGTGTAAAATGGGAGATTACGAGTAAGCAGAAAAGTGATGTGAAATTTATTATTTGTAATGCAGATGAAGGTGACCCCGGGGCGTTTATGGATAGGAGTATATTAGAAGGAGACCCTCACAGTATATTAGAAGCAATGGCTATCGGAGGATATGCTATCGGAGCTAGTAAAGGCATTATCTATATTCGTGCTGAATATCCTCTTGCAATATCAAGACTTACTACAGCAATTAAACAGGCAAGAGAATTGGGATTGCTTGGTAAAAATATTTTTGGAACAGATTTTTCTTTTGATATAGATATAAAATATGGTGCTGGAGCTTTTGTATGCGGAGAAGAAACTGCACTTATCAATTCATGTGAAGGAAAGCGTGGAGAGCCAAATTACAAACCACCTTATCCAGCACAGGAAGGATATTGGGGACATCCAACTTGTGTGAATAATGTTGAAACTTTTGCAAATATTCCTCCTATAATAACTAAAGGGGCAAAATGGTTTGCTTCAATGGGGACAGAAAAAAGTAAAGGTACAAAGGTATTTGCACTTGCAGGAAAGATAAACAATGTAGGACTTGTTGAAGTGCCTATGGGTATAACACTTCGTGAGATTATTTATGATATTGGTGGGGGAATAGTAGGAGGTCGAAAATTTAAAGCAGTTCAAACTGGAGGACCTTCAGGTGGAGTTATACCAGAAAAATATCTTGATATACCTATAGATTATGACAGTCTTATTTCAATAGGTTCTATGATGGGTTCTGGCGGAATGATTGTAATGGATGAAACAGACAATATGGTTGAAATTGCAAAGTTTTATTTGGAGTTTACTATGGATGAATCATGTGGAAGATGTACACCTTGTCGCATCGGAACAAAAAGAATGTATGAACTTTTAGATAAAATTACGAGCGGCAAAGGAACTATGGAAGATTTAGAAAATCTAAAACAATTGGCACATATGGTAAAGGCGAGTTCTTTGTGCGGACTTGGACAGACTGCACCAAACCCAGTTATAAGTACCATGAAACATTTTTGGAATGAATATTTAGCTTTTATTAAAGAAGCAGATAAATCTAAAAGTAAAAAACAAGAGAAAATGTAGAATAACTATGATAAGAGGTGAAACTGAGTATATGACTGAAGAAAAAAATATGGTTAATATAAAAATAAATGACCAACCGCTAACAGTACCTGAAGGAATTACTATATTAGAAGCAGCTCAAAAAGCAGGTGTTAGGATACCAACATTGTGTCATTTAGATTTACATGATATTAAGATGATAAATCAAACTGCTTCTTGCAGAGTGTGTATGGTAGAAGCACCCGGAAGAGATTCTCTTGTACCGGCATGTGTAACAAAGGTAACTGATGGTATGGAAATTCGTACTGATTCAATACGTGCAATAACTGCTAGAAGAATGGCTGTTGAACTTTTATTATCTAATCATCCAAATGAATGTTTTACATGTCCTAAAAATTTAGAATGTGAACTACAATCACTAGCTAAAGAATTGGGGATTAGAGAAATAAAATGGAATGGTGAAAAAATAAATTATCCTAAAGATGTATCTAGTGAAGCAATAATAAGAGATGTAAATAAATGTATATACTGCAGACGCTGTGAAACTATGTGCAATGAGGTACAGACATGCGGTATATTATCGGGAATAGGTCGTGGCTTTAATGCATTTGTAGGAACTGCTTTTAATATACCCATAGTAGAATCTTCTTGTACATATTGCGGACAGTGTGTTGCAGTATGCCCTACAGCAGCTTTAACAGAAGTTAACTATACAAATAAAGTTTGGGAGGCGATAAATGACCCTGATAAACATGTTGTAGTACAAACAGCTCCAGCCATTCGTGTAGCTATTGGTGAACTCTTTGATATGGAGATAGGAACTATTGTAACAGGCAAACTTGTAACAGCATTAAAGCGTATGGGATTTGATGCTGTATTTGATACAGACTTTGGAGCAGACCTTACAATTATTGAAGAAGCTTCTGAGCTTATAGACCGTATAAAAAATAATAAAACTTTGCCTATGCTTACTAGTTGTTGTCCAGCTTGGATAAAATTTATAGAGCATCAGTTTCCAGAACTTATAGAAATTCCATCCACATGTAAATCGCCTCATATAATGTTTGGTACTATTGTAAAAACTTATTATGCAGAAAAAAAGGGATTAAATCCTAAAGACATAGTTGTAGTTTCAGTTATGCCGTGCATAGCTAAAAAGGCAGAAGCTGAAAGACCTGAACTTACAAAAGATAATCATAATAATGTTGATTTAGTAATAACGACTCGTGAGTTAGGAGCTATGATAAAAGAGGCAGGAATAGACTTTGCAAATCTTCCAGATAGTGATTTTGATAATCCGCTTGGAGAAAGTACAGGAGCATCAGTTATATTTGGAACTACTGGAGGAGTAATAGAAGCAGCAATTCGTACAGTTTATGAGTGGATGACAGGAGAAGAACTTGATGAAGTAGAGTTTACTCAGCTTAGAGGAATAAAAGGTCTTCGTGAGGCAACTGTAGATATAGCAGGTAGGAAATTGAGAATAGGTATTGCAAATGGACTTGGAAATGCTCGCAGACTTTTAGAGAGTATTAGAGATGGAAAGGAAAAATATGATGCAATAGAGATAATGGCATGTCCCGGTGGATGTATTGGTGGAGGAGGACAGCCGTATCATCATGGAAATTATGAAGTAGTTAAAAAACGTCAAGAAGCTCTTTATAGAGAAGATAGAAATAAAAAACTTAGAAAATCTCATGAAAATCCATTTGTAAAGAAACTTTATGAAGAATATCTTGGAAAGCCTTATGGACAGAAGGCACATGACTTGTTGCATACACATTATGAAAAAAAAGAGAGAATTTAGATAATTAAGTATGGGCTGTTTTGATATTTATTTTGAAACAGCCCTATTGTTATAATTTGAAATTGAAGATATTAGAAAGTGTTCAAATAAATTTAATATAAAAAATAAAAGTATATCATTGTCAAGAAAATATAGTATAATAATTTTATAAGAAAATTTTTATTTGGAGTTGAGAAAATGATTAGTACACAGCAAAAATTACTTTCGATTGCTGCACATTTAGGTTGGATTATAGGTTTTCCCGTATTGTTGCCGGTTCTTATTTTTCTTTTGTCTAAAGATGATTTTGTAAGGCAGCAGGCGAAAGAAGCACTTTGTTTTCAAATGGCTATAGTTGGTGCTGGAATAGTACTTGGAATTTTATCCTTTTTATTAATAGGCATTCCTTTGCTTATTATTATGGGTATATTAGCTTCAATACTGCCTTTTGTTGCTGCTTTTAAAGTATTAAATGGACAAAAATATTCTTATCCTATAACGGGTAAGTATATAGCTAAAAAGTTATAGTATTTTATTTATTGCAAAACAAAGTTCCTTGTGAACTTTGTTTTTGCTTATAAAAACTTATAAATAATACAGCTAAAAAAGAATAAATTTATTAAAAAATGTAAAAATATAAAATTAAATTTAAACATAGGAGAGATTTTATGGAAAATGTAAAAAAGTTATTGGAGAAAATTATTGAAGAAGAAAAATTAATATACGGAGTGTTAAGTAAAATAAATAAAAAAAGTGAAAAAACTTTTAATAAAGTATCTATAAAACCTGTGCTTGTAAGAAATAATATATTTGTGCAGTTTACATACCATTATGATAAAAAGGTTATTCACAACAATTTGAATTTTGTGGATACAGTAAGAGAGTTACATAATCTTATCCACAATTATTTTAGACAAGTTGTGTTATATACTACAGACAGTGATTATCAAATTCTTATAAGCAAAAAAGGGAAGATAAAAATTCTTAAAAAGCCACCTTCAAGAGAAAAGAGAGATTTAAGTCATAATAGAAAGAAAAATTATATTTTAGAAGAAAATATACCGAATCCTTTTTTGATTAAATTAGGAGTAATGAATAAAAGCGGGAAGATAATAGCTAAAAAGTACGATAAATTTAAACAGTTAAATAGATTTTTAGAAATGGTGTCAGATTGTACTGATTATTTAAAAAAGGATAAAACAATAAATATTATAGATTTTGGCTGTGGAAAATCATATTTAACTTTTGCACTTTATTATTATCTTGTGGAAAAATTGGGACTTGATGTGAATATTATTGGATTAGATTTAAAAAAAGACGTAATTAATTTTTGCAATAAGATAGCAACTGAACTTGGTTATGATAAATTAAAATTTGTTTATGGAGATATAAAAGGCTTTAATGAATTTAATAGTGTAGATATGGTTGTAACTCTGCATGCATGTGATACAGCTACTGATGATGCTTTAGTTAAAGCAGTGAAATGGGGAGCAGATATAATACTTTCCGTACCTTGCTGTCAACATGAATTATTTAATAAAATACAAAATCCTGTAATGGAGTCGATGTTAAAACATGGTATAATAAAGGAAAAATTATCTAGTTTGATAACTGATAGTATTCGTGGAAATATTTTAGAGATAATGGGTTATTCTGTTCAAATGTTGGAATTTATAGATATGGAGCATACTCCAAAGAATATACTTATAAGAGCTTTTAAAAGGAATAATATAATAAATAAGAAGGCTGTATCTCAATATCTTAAATTTAAGGAATTTTGGAATGTGCAGCCATATATAGAAAGAGAAATGGGAGAAGATTTAAAGAGTATATTGCAAAAAAATTTTAAAGCTTCAAAATAATTGCCTATATAAAAAAAATAAAGTAAAGGTATATACATTAACTTAATGTATATTGTATACTATACTTAAAATAGTATGTTGTATACATTAGTATTTTTATTTATATTTTACATAGAAGGAGGCTATTTTTATGGCAAAAAAGGTTATGAAAACCATGGATGGTAATACAGCTGCAGCATATGTAGCATATGCTTTTACTGATGTAGCAGCTATTTATCCGATTACACCATCATCACCAATGGCTGAATATGTTGATGAATGGGCTGCCCATGGTAAGAAAAATATTTTTGGTCAACCTGTTCAAGTAACTGAATTACAATCAGAAGCTGGTGCAGCAGGAGCAGTTCACGGTTCATTACAAGGAGGAGCTTTGACTACTACATTTACAGCTTCACAAGGTTTATTGTTAATGATACCAAATATGTATAAGATTGCTGGAGAATTATTACCAGGAGTTTTCCATGTTAGTGCACGTGCAGTTGCAAGCCATGCATTGTCAATCTTTGGAGACCATTCAGACGTAATGGCTACAAGACAAACAGGTTTTGCACTACTTGCATCAGGTTCTGTGCAAGAAGTTATTGATTTAGGTGGAGTTGCACATCTTTCAGCTATCAAAACTAGAGTTCCATTTCTTCATTTCTTCGATGGATTTAGAACTTCACATGAAATTCAAAAAGTTGAATTGATTGATTATGAAGATTTTGCAAAATTAGTTGACATGGATGCTGTGAATGCTTTTAGAAAGAGAGCATTAAATCCAGAACATCCTGTAACTAGAGGTACAGCTCAAAATCCAGATATATTCTTCCAAGCTAGAGAGTCTTCAAATAAATTTTATAATGAAGTGCCAGATGTAGTTGCTAACTATATGGCTGAAATAAGCAAAATTACAGGCAGGGATTATAAACCATTCAACTATTATGGAGCAGAAGATGCTGAATACGTAATAGTTGCTATGGGTTCTGTTATAGAAACTGCTGAAGAAACTATTAATTACTTATTGTCTAAAGGAGAAAAAGTAGGTCTAATTAAAGTTCGTCTTTACAGACCTTTCTCAGCTAAATATTTCTTTGATGTATTACCAAGCACAGTTAAGAGAATTGCTGTACTTGATAGAACTAAAGAACCAGGTTCATTAGGAGAACCTTTATATCAAGATGTACGTACATTATTCTATGATAAAGAAAATGCTCCATTAATAATTGGTGGACGTTACGGATTAGGTTCTAAAGATACTACTCCTTCTCAAATAAAAGCTGTATTTGACAATTTAAAATCAGAAAATCCAAAAAATGGATTTACTATAGGTATAGTAGATGATGTTACTAATACTTCATTAGAAATAAAAGAACATATAATAACAGAACCAGAAGGAACTGTAAGATGTAAATTCTGGGGACTTGGTTCAGACGGTACAGTTGGAGCTAATAAAAATGCTATTAAGATTATCGGAGATAATACAGACCTTTATGCACAAGGTTACTTCTCATATGACTCTAAAAAATCAGGTGGAGTTACTATATCACACTTAAGATTTGGTAAAAAGCCTATCACATCAACTTATTTAATTGATGAAGCTGATTATGTAGCATGTCATAATCAAGCTTATGTAGGACAGTATGATTTACTTAAAGGATTAAAACCAGGTGGAACTTTTGTTCTTAACTGTAGATGGAGTGTTGAAGATTTAGATAAGAAGTTACCTGCTGATATGAAAAAATATCTTGCAGACAATAATATAAATTTCTATATCATAAATGCAACTGATATAGCTGCTGAAATAGGTCTTGGCAACAGAATTAACATGATAATGCAAGCTGCTTTCTTTAAGTTGGCTAATGTTATTCCTGTTGAAGATGCTGTTAAGTATCTAAAAGAAGCTATAGTTAAGACATACGGTAAAAAAGGTGAGAAGGTTGTTGCTATGAACCATGAAGCAGTTGACAGAGGTATAGAGAGCTTAGTTAAAGTTGAAATTCCAGAAAGCTGGAAGTCAGCTAATGAAGAAGGAAAAGAAGTAGCTGCAAAAGAAGTACCAGAATTTATTGAAAAAGTTCTTATTCCGATGAATAGACAAGAAGGAGATTCACTTCCTGTAAGTACTTTCGTAGGAAGAGAAGATGGTACATTCCCACAAGGAACTACAGCTTATGAAAAACGTGGTATAGCAGTAAATGTTCCAGAGTGGATTAAAGAAAATTGTATCCAATGTAATCAGTGTTCATTTGTATGTCCTCATTCAGCAATTAGACCTTTCTTAGTAAATAAAGAAGAAAAAGCTAATGCTCCAGAGACATTTGAAACTATTAAAGCTATGGGTAAAGGTTTTGAAGGACTTGAATATAGAATGCAGGTTAGTGTTTTAGACTGTACAGGTTGTGGAAACTGTGCTGATATTTGTCCAGCTAAGAATAAAGCGCTAGTAATGAAGCCTCTTGAAACTCAAGTTGAAAGAGAAGTACCAAATTGGGAGTATGCAGTTAATAATGTAAGCTATAAAGATGATTTAATGTCAAAAGGAACAGTTAAGGGAAGTCAATTTGCACAACCTCTATTTGAGTTTTCAGGAGCATGTGCAGGTTGTGGTGAGACTCCATATATTAAAGTAATTACTCAATTATTTGGAGATAGAATGGTTATTGCAAATGCAACAGGTTGTTCATCAATCTGGGGTGGTTCAGCTCCTTCAACTCCATATTGTGTAAATAAAGAAGGTAAAGGTCCAGCTTGGGCAAACTCATTATTTGAAGATAATGCTGAATACGGTTATGGTATGGCATTGGCAATTAAGCAAATAAGAAATAGATTAGAAGACTTGATGAAACAGCTTTTAGAAAAAGATGTACAAAACAAAGAATTATTCCAAGCTTGGATAGATAATAAAGAAGATGCAGAAGGTTCTAAGAAAGCATCTAAGGCTATTACTGATGTAATTGACGATATGATAGCAAATGCTTCAAGTGACGAAATAAAATCAATTCTTAAAGAAATTAAAGAAAAAGAAGATTATTTAATTAAGAAGTCCGTATGGATTGTTGGTGGAGACGGATGGGCTTACGATATAGGATATGGTGGACTCGACCATGTATTAGCTTCAGGTGAAAATGTAAATGTATTAGTATTCGATACAGAAGTTTATTCAAATACTGGTGGACAGTCTTCTAAAGCTACTCCAACAGCTGCTGTAGCTAAATTTGCTGCATCAGGTAAAAAGGTTAAGAAGAAAGACCTTGGTATGATAGCTACTACTTATGGTTATGTATATGTAGCTCAAGTAGGTATGGGAGCTGACAAGAACCAGTTTATGAAAGCTATCAAAGAAGCTGAAAGTTATGATGGACCATCATTAATTATAGCTTATGCACCATGTATTAACCATGGAATTAAAGCTGGTATGGGTAAAACTCAAGAGAGAACTAAACAAGCTGTTGAAGCTGGATACTGGCATTTATGGAGATATAATCCAATGCTTAAAGCAGAAGGTAAGAATCCATTTATTCTTGATTCTAAAGAACCAACTGGTGATTTCCAAGAGTTCTTAAAAGGAGAAGTAAGATATACTTCACTAATGAAGTCATTCCCAGAATTAGCAGAAGAATTATTCAAAAAAGCAGAAGAAGATGCTAAAGAAAGATATTTAACTTATAAGCGTATGGCAGAAATGGAATACTAATATAAAAAAAATCGAGCAGTTTACAAACTGCTCGATTTTTTTTATATTTTTTAGTATTACAATAAAAAATGAATCTTTGAAATAAAAGAAAAAAATGATATTATATAAAAAAATATTTAAGGAGTGACTTAAGGTGCTTGAAATTGAAATACCTTCTTTTAAAAAAATTAATGTTGAAAATATAGTATTTGACTACAATGGAACTTTAGCAGTTGATGGCAATCTTATAGAAGGAGTGAAGGAAAGATTATTAGAACTTACAAAAATTCTTAATGTATATATATTGACTGCTGATACTTATGGAACAGTAAAGGAAAATTTTGAAGGTTTAAATGTAGATATACATATAATTTCAAAGGGAAATGAAAGATTAGATAAATATGAATTTGTAAAGTATTTGGGATTTGATAAGACAATAACTGTTGGTAATGGAAATAATGATTTATTGATGATTAAAGAGAGTGCCATAGGTATATGTGTATTAGGTAGAGAAGGTCTTGCAACAGAAACTTTTATAAATAGCGATATAATTGTAAATAATATAGTAGATGTCTTTGATATGATAATTGAAAAAAGGAGACTTATTGCAACTTTAAGAAAATAAAAGTATATATTGAAATATACCAGTAGGGGGTATATAATATTACTAGGAGGTGAAAATATGCCAATATTTGAATATGTTTGTGAAAAGTGCGGATATAAGTTTGAAAAATTAATTAGAAGTTCAGATAGTGATAAAAAGCAAAAATGTCCAGAGTGTGGCAGTGAAAATACTAAAAAAGTTTTTTCAACATTTGCATGTGGGGGAAATAGTGGTGGATTTTCAGCTCCTTCATGTGGCGGTTGAGGTATATAAGCCTCTAGTATAGAGGGCTGTGTTTTAAAAAGCCTGAAGTAATTTAAAATTACTTCAGGCTTTTTTACTATTGAGAATATAAAATGTTTTTTCAAGGCTTTATCATAAAAAAGTTTAAAATTTGTAACAATATAATTAAGTACTGATATATATTTTAACTTTACAATAGAAAACAAATATGATACCATATACCTGTATGCGGTATATTTGAATTGAGATTAGACAATAAAAGTTAGGTTAGGGATTTTGTTATTTAAAAGAGCTATAGCAAATTTAATTTAGAAAGATGAGACTTTAAAACTATAATAATTTTTTATTATAAGAGATTGAGGAGTGATTTTTATTATGAAAAAAGCAGTTATAGATAAGAATAAATGTGATAGGTCTCCATTTTGTCCAGTAAAGAGAATTTGTCCAGTAAATGCAGTAAGCCAAAAAGTAAAATTTTTTAGAGCTGAAACTCCTGTTATAGACCATGATAAATGTATAGGATGCGGAAAATGTGTTAGAGTTTGTCCAATGAAAGCTGTAAAAATGGTTTAGAAGGAGTGAGAGAATGGTTACGAAATTTTTAAAGTTTATAAAAAATAATTTACCATATTTAATTATTGTATCAATAGTATTAGGGTTGATTTTCGGATATTTTAGCAAACCGACATTTTTAAAATCATATGTATCAATTGTATTATTTTTAATGGTTTATCCAATGATGATAAATTTAAAATTTTCAGATGTATTAAAGAGTTTTAATAATATTAGACCTCTTATTATGAGTATAGTTATTAACTTTATCATATCGCCTATTTTAGTATTTTTATTAGGAAAAATATTTTTTGTGAATGAGCCTATGTTATTAGTAGGAATTATACTAATAGGATTGATACCTACGAGTGGAATGACTGCATCATGGACGGGACTGGCAAAAGGAAATCTTCAACTTTCATTAGTTATGATTTCAGTTAATTTATTATTGTCAGTATTAATGATTCCCATTTATATGAAACTATTTTTAGGTGAAGTTGTAACAGTAAAGACAATGGTTATTGTAAACAGTTTATTAAAAGTTGTTATAGTGCCTCTAATTTTAGGTGTGTTTACTAGAAGTTTAATTATAAAGGTATTTGGGATAGAAAAGTATAATCAGATGAAGCCTAATTTTAGTGGTGTAAGTTCATTGGGAGTACTTATTATAGTATTTATAGCAATGGCGCTTAAAAGCAAGACAATTATTAACCAATTAGATTTGGTAGCTTTATCAATAGTGCCTTTAGTTATTTTTTATGTGTTAATAGTGACTATATCACATTTTTTAGGAAAGAAGTTTTTAAAAGACAAAGATGGTATTTCATTAGTTTATGCAACGACAATGAGAAATCTTACTATAGCTCTTGGATTATCATTGAGCTCTTTTGGTGGAAGTTTAGCAGTATTTTTAATTGCAATAGGTTACGTAGTACAATTACCCGTAGCAGCGTTTTATATGAAATTGGTAACACAAGAGGTCTGAAAATTTTCTGAAATATACTAGATAATGAATTTGATGCATTTATAGCAGGAGATACATTGAAAAAAGTAATCTGTCATTATGAATATAGACGATATGGTTCTAATGATAGTGCATATTGGTTAACTTTTTTAACAATAGCATAATAAAATAAAAAAACAAATGACTATTTTTGAGGTCACTGAAAAAGTCAAACCTTATCATAAGAAATTATGATAAGGTTTTTTAAGTGGCAAAAAGGAGATTAGGGAGTAGATGTCGAATATAATAAGTATAGAAAAAATAAAGGAGAGACTTATTATGCTAAAAAGGCAACAAGAAATGATGATTAGCAAATATGCTGACTTATATGATATACTTATTCAAAAAGATCACATACTTCGCAAAATCAAAGAACTAGTAGACTTTTCATTTGTCATAGAGGAAGTAGAAAAGAATTATAATCTAACTCATGGTCGTGGTGCCAAAGACCCTATTCGCCTGTTCAAATACTTGATACTCAAAGATATGAATGAGCT